>JAJZKG010000006.1 GCA_021809565.1 bacterium
AAAAGGAGAAGATCTGTCATATTTTCAAGATTTTCTGAAAATATTTTAACCAAAGATATATCATTAAAGATTCCTATTTCTATCATTAGAGACTTCATGATAAAAAGTATAGTAAAATCATTTAATACAGAGAATGGCTTTAACTTGAAAAGGTTATATCCTATTATAGGAATTTTTAATATATTAGGATATTTTGAATCTTGATAAAAATCAACTAACATATTTATATCTTTAGAAATTGTATCATATGACAGATCTTCTCCTTTTATGAAATCATAATCCCCTTGATAGGGAAATTCTGAAGTTCTAAATTTGCCACTTTCCCATATTTCAAACGTTTTATCAGTTAATACTTTATTCATCCTTAGTATTGTAGAAACTGTAAAAACATTCCCTTTATCCTGATACAAAGATCTAGTAAGTTCATTAATACTCCTGTATGAACCAAGCATTGTATTAGCAAACCCAGTATCTATTCTGTGATATCCAAGAGCAAAATCACGTATATTGGTACTTGATACATCTAGATTTAATAAGTTTGCAAACTGATCAAAATCTTTAATTACTAGATCCTCTATAATTTTTTTTGGGATTTCAAGGGAATTCAAAAGACAACTTAGTGTAATAATATCTACAGAATATTTGAATAAACTTAAATTCAAATCTAAGTCTAAATCCATTAGATTATTTCTTAATTCTTCTTAAAAAAGCAGGAGTCTCATATTCATCATCCTCTGCCTCTTCATCATTAGTAACTATAACATCGTCTTTGATATCTTTTGTATCTGAATCATAATCAGGGACATAATCCTTTTTTGGAGGTTCTTGTGTAATTATAGGTCTATTAAATCCCTTATCCCTGATTATCTTATCCTGAGTTTTTTCTTCAAAACCAGTAGCCAGAACATTAATTCTTATTGAAGCATCTTGTATACTATCATCTATTGTTGCTCCAAATATAATATTTGCGTTAGGGTCTGCAGCCTCGGATATTATATTTGCAGCCTCATCAACTTCAATCATAGATAAATCAGGACCGGATGTTATATTAAATAGAATACCTGTTGCACCATTAATAGACAGTTCTAATAGGGGACTGTTAATAGCTTGTTTTGCTGCATCCTTTGCTCTATTATCTCCAGTAGCAATACCCATACCCATTAATGCAGTACCAGCTTCAGACATAATAGCCTTAACATCAGCAAAATCAACATTAATCATTCCTGATTTTGTTATGAGATCAGATATTGATCTTACTCCCTGACCTAATACATCGTCAACTATTTTCATAGCTTCTAAAAAGGAAATCTTTTTATCAATAATATCTAATAGTCTTTGGTTAGGAACAACAATTAGTGTGTCCACCTTACCTTTTAAATCTTCAATACCTTCAATCGCTGTTTGAATTCTCCTTTTTCCTTCAAAAGTAAAAGGTTTTGTTACAACACCTACAGTTAGAGCACCTAGATTTTTAGCTATACCAGCAACTACAGGAGAAGCACCTGTACCTGTACCACCACCCATACCTGCAGTTACAAAAACCATATCCCCACCAGAGAGAGATTCATGTATCAAATCTACACTCTCTTCTGCAGCCTGCTTACCTATAGAAGCAATACCTCCTGAACCCAATCCTTTAGTAAGTTCAGATCCTATTTGTATCTTTGTTTCAGCAAGAGAATTTTTTAGTGCTTGAGAATCAGTGTTTACAGATATAAAATCAACACCTGTTATATTGTGAACAGAAATCATTGTATTTAAAGCATTATTTCCACCTCCACCAACACCAACTACTTTGATTTTAGCGTTATTATCGAGAGACTGAGGTTTTACTAACATACAAATTATTATTAAGATTATACTTCGTCAATTATTCCATATTATATAGGAAATATCAAGGCATTATAGATTTTATTAGATCTATAATCTTTGATGCATTAAACCCATTACCACTCTTACCTGGAGCACTACTGTTCCTACTTCCATCATTACTATTTTTAATAACAGAGTTTATCAGACCATAAACCGTGGTATAAGCCGGACCTGATATTTCTTCTGTAAGACCTTTTAGATTAGATGAATATCCCACCCTTGCTGCTGAAGAAAAATATTTTTGTGCTATTCTAGATATTCCAGCTAACTTAGCACCTCCTCCAGTTAACACAACCCCTGCAGGCATTTTATAATCAAACCCTGACTTTGTTACATCATCTATAATAGCTCCAAATATTTCCTCCAATCTAGCATCAATAATATCATCTAGCATACTTTTTTTTATTTCTTCATAACCATTTTCTGTTTGTATTCCTATATCAGATAGATTTAACATCAGATCCTGTTCTTTTATCTCTGAAGTATCTTTTTTTGGATACGCATACTTTTTATCTTTTTCCTCTTGTTCTTGCCTTTGTTGAGCTTTTTTTATAAGTGTAGGTATTGATGTTTTTACCTTTTCGGCATCATCTATAGATAAACGTAAACCTATGGCTATATCATTTGTTATATTTGAGCTACCTATGGGTACTGAAAAAGAATATGCTATAGCATCATCAACATATATAACAACATCTGATACTCCAAAACCAATATCAATCAGTATTACTCCAAGTTCTTTTTCTGTTGATGATAAAATAACCTCTGCATCAATCCAACCAGAGAACAAAATATCTTCAACAGAAAGACCTACTTGATTTATACACTTAGTAAGGTTATGTAAAACCATACTTGTAATAGTTATTATATGTGTATCAACCTCTAATCTAATTCCAGACATACCAATAGGATCCTTAATACCACCTTGTGAATCTACTATAAATTCTCTTGGAATCACATGCATTATTTCTCTCGACTGAGGGACAGAGACAGTTCTCGCACTATCTAAGGCACGTAGCACATCTTCTCCAGATATTTCATCTCTTGATATTGCTACAACACCCTTATTATTTATTGAAGATATATGTTTACACCCAAGCGATATTACTGCATTCTGAATTCTTACACCAGCCATTCTTTCAGCAGCCTCCACAGATTCAGAGATAGCTTTTATAGCTTCATCTATATTTATAATAACACCCTTCTTTAAACCTTCTGAGGGATGAGTAGAAACTCCTATTACTGATATATTTTCTTCGTCAACATTAACAATTACAGTTGTAATTTTTGAAGATCCTACATCTATGCCTGTAATAATACCTTTCATAATATTATTGAATAGTATATATTAAAATAAATTTATCTTCAATATTTAGCCCCCTTATAGAACCATCTAAGTTCCACAAAATACTTTACTGAATTCGACGTTAATTACTTTACAACTTGTCATATTCACTGTTTGAAGGATATCATTAAGTTCTAATACTTGAGCTTTGATGGACCTTTCAAATGTTAAAATTGCAGTTTTTGCCCCCATATTAAGTTGTATATATGAACTATATAAGTTATATGATGAAACAGATAACATATATTCATTATTAACATCATTAACCAATTTCACCATATTTAAAATCTGTTCATGTGTAGGTTTTATAGCAGATGATATATTAACTATGTTGTTGTTTTTGTACGCTTTAATAGAATCACCATTCGCAGATACAAAAAATACATTATTCCTAAAACTATATGAAAATAATGGTTTATTACTTTTTATGTATATTGAGATCTTATTAGGGTATTTTTTTTCTACTTTTAAATTGTTAAAACTAAAAAACGGATATATCTTTTGTATATCATTATACAATGTGTGGTTGGATATGAAAAAAATATTCTGTCCTTTTACGCTGGACACTATTTCACTCTTTAAAAGAGATCTGTTACCAGAATAAATATTTCCATTTAAATTTACATATTTTACCTTAGAATAGGTATATATAAATACAATAAGTACTATAACAACAATTAAAAAAAGTACTCTCACTAGTGTTTTTATTTTAAAGTGTTTCATATTAAAAGTTTACAAATAATACTTACCATACTATAGTATTGCATACTTTTTTTGTATATATTATATTATAATTGTGAATATAGGTAAAATTGATTCAAAAGGACAAACGCTTATAATAGTTATGCTTATTGCCATAGTCCTATTGATCATGATGCTTTCTCTAACATCTAAAGTTATTCTAAATACATCTCAAAACTCATTAACTTATTCAGGACAAATAGCATTTTCTGCTGCACAATCTGGTATTCAAAATGGATTATCCTACATAGGGAAGAATGAATTTGCAAGTACTACTAATCCTATACCTCAACCATTGCCAGTATCAACTGCACCTATAAATTGTTCTACTGGTAGTATAAGAACCACACCCCCAAAGCCAACATGTACATATAATATAACACCTCAAAATGAAGCTTTAGGTACAGTAAACCAAGGACAGTCTATGGCAGTGAATCTACAGGGGAGTATTACTGCAGTACATCACTCAACAACAACCACTGCATACAATGGAACCTTGAATGCATGGAAATCTACACAACCTCTTCCACAAAATATATCAAATGCAGGAAATACTAGCTATGGATCCAATGAATATATTGTTGGTGGTTTAAGTGGTGGAACAGCATTGAATTCTGTTTATGAAACAACAATGTCCCAAACTGGAACTACTAATTGGAGCAATGTATCAACACTACCAACAGCAGTTTACAATAATTCTACAGTTACTAATGGATCATATATATACAGCATTGGAGGAGTAAGTCAGGTAAGAGCAGTATATTATAGATATGTTTGTGGATGGCATTATTACTCTGTTTATTATTACTACAATGGACAGTATTATTACTATTCTTACTGGTATTATACTTGTCAGTGGGAACCATATACATACTATTATACTAGCCCTACAACTAATGTATATGTTTCACCATTATCTAATATAGGGTCATGGAGCCAAACATCATCTTTACCACAAAATATGTATCACACTTCCGCAGTGGAATATCAAAACAATATTTTCTTATTTGGAGGTAGAAATTATTATGGTGGAGCTCTTAATACAATTTATGAAGCAAATATAGAACCTGGTGGAGGTCTGTCTAGTTGGACACAAGTCGGCACAATGCCACAATCATTATATGGATCTGGGATAACAGTATCTATATCAAATGGTTATGCTTACCTTGTAGGAGGAAACAATGGGGGAGGGGGGAGTAATTCTATATATGTGTATAATCTAGTTACACAATCTAACTGTTCTAGTACAAATAATACATCTATTACATCATTGGATGTAGTATCAAGTGGAAGTGGACTAAGTGCTGGTGCAACAAAATATGTAATTAATGGATGTAATCTGGGATATTTATCTCCACGGATAGGTGATACTCCATATTTTGCTCTTTCTGATCAAACAAGGGGGTGGCAAGCAGGATGGGGGGGAGGATGGAATTCAAATGTTGTTACAGTAAATTATCAGTCATGGAATAATAATCAGATTGTTATAAATCAACCATATAATAATTATGGAGGAAATGGAGGACAATGGGTATGGAATCAAGGAGATAATATGCAAATAATGGTATCAAACCCTCAAACAGGGCAGTATAGCTATATAGGGTTCTCTTTTCCTAACACTAATACAACATATCAAGGATCTGTGTTACCTTCACAAATACAACTAGTACAACAATCAACATTTCCAGGGGGTATTTACAATGAAGGTATAGGAATACTTCCAGATCCTGCAAATTCAGGTATAAATTATATATATTCCTTTGGCGGAATATTGAATGGACAGGTATCAAATAGTACCTATTATGCAACACTTAATAATATGTCCTCTTGGCAATCCACATCTACAATGATTGTACCAACATCTGCAATGGGATATTCAATATATACAGGTGCAGGAGCATCAAATCTTTTCTCATTTGGAGGATATCAAAATTTGGTAGAATACACATCTATAAATGCCCAGGTTGTGAATACTTCAACAACAAGTACATCTTCCCCTTTTCCAGACCTTTTAATAAATATAAATAGTCTAATAACTCCATCTCCACCTAGTACAACAACAGCAAATTATGAATTACAGATATTAACTGGAACCTCGACAAACCAAACTATGGAGGTATGTTTAATACAAAGTCAACCTACTGGATCTAATGCATACATAGCTATACCAGCAAACTCAACTATTGCATATATAACCCCATTAAACTCTAAAATGAAAATAACCGCATATCCAACTACTCTAATACCATCAGGAAGTAACCAGATACAATCCAGTGATTGTAATACTATTAATTAGATCTATCACGTTCTCCTAATTTTTTTGTGATATGTAGTGATAAAAAAGTTATAGATGTTATGAATGTTAAGTAAACAAGCTCTATTACTATACTATTGAAATGGCTTAAAAACGTAATTATAGAAGTATAATATTTACCAAAGAATATTCCTAGAGTAAAATAAAAAATTATCCAAAAAAAAGTTGCAAACAGAGTCAAAAATACAAATTTCTTATATGGATATCTGAAGATTCCACTTACTATATTTGTAACTATTCTAAGTCCAAAAATCCATCTACCTAAAATAATTGCTCTTACACCATTTTGTAGAAACCAATTTTGAACTTTTTCAATCTTAGATTTAGGCATCATAATATATCTTCCATATTTTTCTATAAAATTTATCCCTTTCCACGATAGTATAGAATAAAGTATACTTGACCCTATAAAAGTAGCCACTAATATTATTAGAGAGATGAATAAAAGATTTGCCTTACCAATAGATACCTCATATCCAGCTAAAAATACAAAGAATTCTCCAGGTATAATCATAGGGAATCCCATTTCTTCAAACATGATATATAAAAATATAAATATATAAAGATTTGGTAAGACTACAGTATTTACTATTAGATTGATATCATTAATAGTAATAAGATTTGATATTGTGAAAAATAGTTTAGAAATATCCAATATTATCCTTTATTTTCTAGAAACCCTAGTATCTCTAATAAAGCTATGAATATATTAACAAAGTCTAAATATAAATTTAGAGCTGCGACATATTCATTTGTCATTTTAGGGTTATTAACTATATTAGATATATCATAAATTATATAGCCAGAGAATATCAATACTACTGCAATAGATATATAAAATTGAAATAGTGGATTGTGTAAAAAAATATTCACTACACTTGCAATAATAATACCTATTAAAGCGACAAACAAAAACCCAGTTATTTTTTTTGACCCCACTATATTAATCCTAAATATAAATACTGATGCTGTCAGAAGGACAAAAATTAGAGATGTTATAACAAAAGCTTGGATAACAATTGATGCTAACCCTGCATTAATAAATGTATAAACTAATGGTCCTACTGTAAGACCAGATAAAAATGCAAATAGAAACAAAAATAGGGGAGCCAAAACAGGGTTATTACGAACTTTATTTACAACAAATATTAAGACTAGCTCCACTATAAAGATAACTATAAATAAAGCGGATGGTACAAATTTAGAAAAGTAAGCCCCAACAGCCGCCACTATTAAAGATTCTGTAAATACTAATAAAACTTTTGATAAGAAATTATCTCCTGTCATCACTTCATTATAGCAAAAGTGTGATAAAAAATAAAAATTTGATAAAATACCTAATATTGCAACATATGGTATTGTGATATTAGAGAGATGCCGATATAGCTTAACTGATAAAGCATCACCCTCGTAAAGTGGAGACAGCAGTTTGAGTCTGCTTATCGGCTAAGAATGTGAGAGTAGTTCAGTGGTAGAATGCTTCCTTCCCAAGGAAGAGGTCGCGGGTTCGAATCCCGTCTCTCACTATAATATTTTATATAATTAACATGAAAGAAATAACTGCATATAATCTTATAAACAATATGAACAATTATTTTATTTTAGATATAAGAGAACATTCTGAAAGAGTAAAAGATGGTGTAATACCAAATAGTTACCATTTACCATTATCAACTATAGATGTACATAAGATAGAAAACATTCTAAATAGTAATAAAGGAAAAGATATTGTAATACACTGTCATACTGGGAGAAGATCATCCGCATTAATTAACACAATTATAGATAATAAAATTATAGATTCCAATTCCAATAATATATATAATTTAAAAGGTGGTTATGTATTATGGAAGATTCAAGGTGGGGAAGTTACATTCATATAAACAATATAATAATGTTAATATCAAAAGATACTATTAAATCAAAAAACTTAATTTCCAGTTATATTAATTATGATATACAGACACAACAAGCTGGGTTCGATTTTACTGTTGAGAAAATATATAGCTGGACAGGGAAAGGTTCTTTAGATTTTGATAATACTAATAGGGTTTTACCAAAAATATCTGAAATAAAAAGCACTGATGGTTGGTATGATCTTAAGAAAGGTAATTACATGGTTGAATTTAAAGAGAAGCTTGATATTCCATATAATATAGCAGGATATATTATATCACGTACCTCTCTAAATAGATCTGGAGCAGCAATTATAGCGGGTCTTATTGATCCAGGATATCAAGGTTATATAACGACAATACTTGAAGTTTTAAATAAAAATGGGATTAACATTAAGAAGGGAGCGAGAATTGCCCAAAGTATATATTTTAGTACAGATTCTGCAGATTTAGATAATATTTATAATGGTTTTTACAAAAAAAAGTCAATAAAAAAAATACATAACATTTAACCAGAGGAAAGAGTTATATTATTCACAAAATATTTTCCATTAATTTTTTGTAGATATATATTAAAATATTCTATTGAACCATTATAATTACCATACACAACGAAATATCCAGCAAAACTTTGATAAAAATGTATACTTGAAGGGAAGCCTGGTATACCAAGACTCTGTTTTATATCTTTAGCATAATTTGAATTTTGATATTGAGCAATCATAGTATTCTGAAATGATTGGGTAATATATGACCCAAGATTATCATTCAACCCATTAGAAGTTGATAGTATTGTATAAAATTTTTGAACAAAAGATTCTTCAATATTCTTATTAATTTTTTTCTGTTTTATAGTGACAGTTTTTCTAGTAGAATTTAAGGAAATCGAAGATTGAGAATGGTAAAGGTGAATATTCTTAACATAAGGGAAAACTGTATTAATGATAACTATGATAAAGAAAATACCAATAGTTAGGAAGAGTATGAATTCTATAATAAATGATATAGTATACGAATTTTTTAAAATTTTATCACCCATTATTTTATTATATAAAAATATAATAAACAATGAAAGTATTAAGCTTAACTCTAGTCAGATTAAATCGGTTGCGAACGGATTCGAACCGTCGATCTTCTCCGTGACAGGGAGACATGTTAGACCACTACACCACGCAACCTTAAATATAGGTTAAATTATTATCATAAGAACAAGAGAATTATTGCATAATTGAAGGATAAAAATCAACTTTCAACATATATTACAGGGAATCCATTATTTTGTATGGTATGTCTATAATTAATATCTAAAAAATAGTAGTGATTGTTATATAGGACTACATAATAATTACTTAAACTGTGAGGAGATGAGAAATCTATACTGATATTTGATAAATGCTTTTGTATTTGTGGATATATACTTGATAGAGGAGTACATTTATTGCTTGCATTAGAGTATACAGGGTAACATGAAGGTACGCTTCCTTTTACACCATTAATAGAAGTCTGTGTAAATGAAGATACACTACTGATATGCAGTTTGTTATATCTAGGAGTGGATAAAAAAGCAGTTCTTATTGTATTTAAATTTTGCATAATTTGTTCATCAAGGGAGATTCTATATATGTTATTATTACTCGTTAGAGGTTTTTCAACATTATATATATATACTGGGTGAGACTTTTGATACAAAATAAAATAAATCAATACCCCTGTTATTACAATATATATAAAAACAAGTCCACTAATTATATATTTTTTGTTCATTTTTTACTTGATGTGGTTCCAGATCCAGAAGATTTAGTTCCAGTTGATGATGAAGTAGGTTTAGAACCGGATACTGTTGTAGTCTTTGCTGGAGCAGTAACATTAAATGGTGCATTAAAATTACTCATTGATATACCAAAATACAATGTTGTAGGAGTTTGACCTGTAACTGAAAATTTAACTGATTCTTGATATATCTTATTATCTGCAACACCAACCCATTCATCAACAGTTATAGTCTTTGAGGATATAATACTTTGCATATTTGACATTCCTGACAATGATTCCAATGCCTTAGAAAGATTTATAGAGGAAAAATCAGCCTTAGGATAAGTAACCTGATATTTGGTAACAGATGTACCATTAAGTATTTCATTACCATCCATAGCAACAGTAAGAGTATTAATATTAGGCATAGTTGATTGATTAGTAAGATCCTCCAAAAAATTAAACTGTGGTTTTGGTAGTGTAACCCACTGATTCAATTTTATACCTGTATTTAAGACAGAAGGAAACTTAGAAAAATTTAAATACATTTTGTTATTTGTCTGTATTACTTGACCATCAATATTAAAAGCTGATTTAGAGCTAGATATTTTTTCTGCAAGAGATGATTGAAGTTGCACATTTTTAGGATTTGAAAAATCTACATTCCCGGAGAATGATTGTGCAATATTACCGCTAGTTGTAGATGAACCTGCAGAATCAAGTGCAAAATTAACATTAAAATGATATCCAGTAACATTTTGTTCTGAAGTAGTAGTCTTAGGTAATATATTCTGTGCTGACCTATCTAGGTTTGATAATATAGGAACTTTATCTATAACAGGAGAAACTCCAGGGATATATGTACCAAAATTATACATAATGAAGAACAAGGCTACAATAATAACAAACAGTACCAAAACAATTGTAGATACAATCACTTTTGGTCTTTGTTCCTTATTAGAAAATGCTGACTTGGAATATAGTTTGCTAGCTAAAGACCTCTTTTCTTGAGATTTTACTTCCACTACGTCTGCAACATTGTCTGTGCTTGTTTTATCTTTTGCAAATTTTGCCATTACATTCTTTTATAATACTACACAATGATATATAAATATTAAGAATATGTCAAATCCATGCAATACATATAGATATAAAATATTATTTAAATTTCTACAAATATGTTTATTTTAATATAAAATTTGATAACTATGATAAAATAAACTAATGAAACCATCAAAATCTAATAACAAATTTAACCTTATATCTAAATATAAACCCGAAGGCGATCAACCAATGGCAATAGAAAAATTAACATTAGGTATAAAAGAAGGAGCTAAAAATCAAACTTTAATGGGTGTAACAGGATCCGGGAAAACCTTCGTAATGTCTAACGTAATAGCAAATATCGGAAAACCAACACTTGTAATTGCCCATAATAAAACTCTAGCTGCACAGCTAGCTTCTGAGTTTAAAAATTATTTCCCTAATAACGCTGTTGCTTATTTTGTTTCATATTATGATTATTATCAGCCAGAAGCTTATATACCAACAAAAGATATGTATATTGAAAAAGAAACTAGGGTAAATGAGGAGATCGAAAAATATAGGAATAAAGCAACACAGTTTTTACAATCCAGAAATGATGTCATTATAGTATCATCTGTATCATGTATTTATGGTTTGGGTTCTCCAGATGAATACAATGAGTTGAAAATATTAATATCTAGAAAGGACAAAATAAAACGACATGAACTTTTTACCCTTCTAAATAATATTCAATATTCAAGAAATGATATAGAGTATCAAAGAGGAACTTTTAGAGTAAAGGGAGATATAATTGAAATTTTTCCACCTTATGAAGAAAACATTATAAGAATTGAGATGTTTGATGATGAAATTGAATCAATTACACTTATTGATCCTCTAACCAGATCTGTCATTGAAAACTATAGTGAAATTTATATTTATCCAGCTAAACATTATCTTGTAAAGGATGAAAAAATTAAAAAAGCAATTATCAATATAAGACAAGAAATGAAAGATAGGGTTAATTATTTCAAAAATAATAATCAATTGGTTGAAGCCCAAAGATTAGAACAAAGAGTAAAATTCGACCTTGAAATGATAGAAGAAATGGGTTATTGCCAAGGAATTGAAAATTACTCCAGACATTTAGAGGGTAGAGTTCAAGGATCAGCACCATACACACTTCTAGATTTTTTTCCAAAAGATTATTTGTTGATAATAGATGAAAGTCATATGACAGTACCTCAAATAAGAGGTATGTATAAAGGAGATTATGCACGAAAAAAAACATTGGTAGATTATGGGTTTAGATTACCTTCAGCAATAGATAATAGACCTTTAAGATTTGATGAATTTCAGAAAAAAATTAATCAGGTAATATATGTATCAGCCACACCAAATGATTTTGAAGTAAATATATCTAGTATTAATACAAAAAATATAAAAGGATATCCAAACAGTGGTATTGTAGAACAAATCATAAGACCGACAAAATTGGTAGATCCAATAATAGAGGTAAGACCAACAAAAAATCAGATTGATGATATAAAAAGAGAAATAGACAAAAGAATAAACAATAAAGAAAGAACTATAGTGATAACTCTAACCAAAAAAATGGCAGAGGAATTATCTAAGTATTTTGAAGATCATAATTTAAAAACGCAATATCTTCACAGTGAAATACATACAATTGAAAGAACAGAGATATTACAAGATCTAAGACTAGGTACTTATGATGTACTTGTTGGTATAAATCTTTTGAGAGAAGGACTTGATCTTCCTGAAGTTTCATTAATGATAATACTTGATGCAGACAAGGAAGGATTTCTAAGATCAAAACAAAGTTTAATTCAGACAATGGGTAGAGTATCAAGACATGTTAGTGGTAATGTAATAATGTATGCAGATATAATGACTGATTCTATGAAAGGGGCAATAAAGGAAACTACAAGAAGAAGAAATATTCAGTTGGCTTATAATAAAAAATATGGATTCAAACCACTAGGTATAACAAAAAGTATAGATACACAACTTGAAAGATCTAATAACAGTAGGGACAAAGATTTGAATCTTAATGAAATTTCTGATACAACATATCTAGACACAAAGGATATAGTAGCTAAACTCAAAAAACAGATGAAAAAATATTCTGATAATATGGAGTTTGAGAAAGCAGCCTCAATAAGAGATAAGATTAGAGAAATTAAACTGACTTAAGATTTAATTATCATGGTAATAGATTTTGACAATTTAAAATCTGGGCAGCATCAAGACTATCGGGATATACGGCATCAAGACTCGAGATCATCAACAATGAAACCACTTAAAAGAAAAAAAAGGGGCTGGTTAGGTTGTTTATCCATTTTTGTAATATTCGTGCTAATTATATTTCTCCTACTTTTAAAATCGGGATATCTCCAGGTAATTTCTGATTTATTTCAAATAACCGGAAATACTATAAAACAAACAAAAGTAGAGCAAACACTAAAATACAAATACAACACTAGTAATACATTTACAAACATTCTTATCCTTGGTTCTGATTCAGATGCAAAATTTAACCCTAACCAACTACTTACTCAGACTATGATGATAGCAAGTATAAACCCATCAACAAAAAAGTTTTATCTGATATCAATCCCTCGTGATTTTTGGATAAAAATACCAGGTTATACTCTGAACGGAGGATATTCAAAATTTGACACTGTATCAGAGATTGGAGGGATACAATTAACAAGACAAGTGGTTGAACAATATTTCAGGATAAAAATAGATTACTACGCATGGATTGGGTTAAATGGTTTTATAAATGTCATAAATAAATTTGGAGGAGTCTATGTAACACCTACTCATCCTGTTATGGACTGGGCATATCCTAATGATTTAACTGGGAACCCTCAACTAATCAATAACCTTATAAATCTATATATCTCTCCAGCCCCTCAATACATGAACGGATTTAGAACTCTAGAATATGTGAGATCTAGACATGGTGATTTACAGGGAGATTTTGGGAGAGCAAAAAGACAACAACAAATTCTGACTATTTTAAAGAAGAAACTAGAAACTACTACAACAATATCTGCTATTCCATCTTTATTCAACTCACTTACACAATATGTAAGAACAGATATGACTATTCCTGATATAATTTCTCTTGCTGGAATGGCAAAAAGTATGGGGTCAACACCAATACAATCTATAATACTATCTCCTCCTAAATATTCATCTTTATCTACAACTACGAATTATGACAAAACAACTGGACAATATATTACACAGGATATAGTGAAACCTAATTGGACTGCAATTAATAATTTATTCTCAAAGCTATATGGAAACTAATACAATGGATTATAAGAATTACAGAAGAAATACAATAAATAAAAAACATATATTTAAGATTAAGTATATTTTTCTAATCCTAGTAGTTGTTATTTTTGTTTATTTAGTTATAAGGTATTTCAGTTTGTTATCGGCAATATTGAATCCAAAATCACTTCAATCATATAATACTAAAACTGTTAACCTAACAAATGCCTATAATTTAAAAGGTAGACTATATTTTGTAAAAAATAACAATTTGTGGGAAATCACAGGGAAAAAAGTAAAGCAGGTCACTTATACAAATGATGTATCCGATATAGCAATTTCTAAGAATGGTCAGAAAGTAGCATATATACACTTTCATACTAATTTCTCAAATCTATATCAAATGAATATAAATGGTACAGGTATAACTAGGGTAGTGAATTGGAGGGACCCAAATATTAATAATGAGCTATGGTCAGCTACACCTACATATTCACCAAATGGTCAGTATATAGCATATTTAACAAATTTAGAAAAGATTTTTACTGGAGTAGATATAGCAGGAATGGGAATATTCCAAATATCCGCAAATAAGACTTATCAATCTCCAGACCAACAAATATCAGGACCAAATTATTATGGAGAAACTGATCTTGTTAATCCAAACCCATTTACAGGAGGTGATGCAGGAGTTACATGGCCTAATTCTAATTTTATTTTATATACAAGTTATATATATTGGACTGCAAATCTTGCTCAACCAGATTCACAAATAATGCTTTATGATTTTCAGACTGGTCAATCATATCCTGTTACTCCATTAAAATCAGAAGCTATGCAACCAAGATTGTCTCCTAATGGTAAATATTTAGCATTTTTAGAGAGAAAAGGTAATAATAATGCAAATTTATATACCATGCAATTTAATTTACAAAATATATTAACACATACAGAAACTTCTAGTTTTACAACTTATAAAAAAACCTTACAAACTGTTTATGTTGGGATGGAATCTCATCCTACATGGTCTCCTTCAGGTAATAGTCTTGCATTTATGACATTAAGTAATAATTCTTTTGATATTGCGGTAATCAAAGTAACTGTTAATCATAAAACAAATAAACTGAATTTTTCAGATTTACAACACGTTACACGTGGAAGTACTTTAGATTCAACATCTAAAATGTATTGGTTAAATTAACTTTTGCAATTAATATAACTATTTATAAAAATGGAATATAGGATATGTTTTGTGATAGAATAGGTGGAATCTAGATCAGTAGAACCTAAATCAGATTTCTCATTTATGGACAAGATAATAATAAAAGGAGCCAAAGAGCATAATTTAAAGAATGTTGATGTTGATATACCAAAAGGAAAACTTGTTGTTATTACAGGAGTTTCTGGATCAGGAAAATCATCCCTAGCATTTGATACTATATATGCAGAAGGACAAAGAAGATATGTTGAATCACTATCATCATATGCAAGACAATTTCTAGGGGTTATGGAGAAGCCTAATGTAGAATATATAGATGGACTGTCTCCTGCAATTTCAATAGATCAAAAAACTGCAAGTAGAAACCCTAGATCTACTGTGGGCACAATAACAGAGATATATGATTATCTAAGATTATTATATTCAAAAATAGGTATACCTTATTGTCCCAATTGTAATGTAAGAATTGAAAGCCAAACAATTGAACAAATAGTTGATACAGTATGGAAAATTAAAGATAAAAAAATTCTAATATTATCTCCCATAATTAAAAATAAAAAGGGAGAATATAAGGAGCTATTATTATCACTTTTTAAAAAAGGTTATCAGAGAGCAAGGATTGACAAGAAACTTGTTTCTTTAGATGAAGAAATAGAATTATCAAGGTATAAAATTCATAATATAGAACTTGTTATAGACAGAGTAATAATAAAGAGTGATGATAATGATAGTAAGGAAACTAGAACAAGAATTTCTGAATCCATAGAGAATGCAGTAAATCTATCTGAGGGTGAAATTATAATTAATAATATAGATGACAATACAGATATATTATTTTCTGAAAATTTATCTTGTCCAAAATGTGGTCTGGCAATTCCTGAAATTCAACCAAATTTATTCTCTTTCAACTCTCCTTATGGAGCATGTGAACAATGTGGTGGGCTAGGAATGCTAAAAATCATAGATATAGAGACTATCTATAATCCTAATCTTACCATAATGGAAGGGGCTATCTATCCTATGAATCATGAAATAACAAATTATGAGAACTCTTGGATAATTAAAATACTGGAAGAAGTGTCACTAGCAGAAAACATACCTCTTACTACAGTATTTTCTAAATACACTGAAAGAGAAAAAAGTCTATTATTTTATGGTACAGGAAATACAAAGTATGAAATATCATACAAACCAAAATTTAAAAGTAGAAGAAAATATAATGTAGAATTTCATGGAATAATAGAATATCTCAAAGATAAATATGAGAATGGATCTGATCAAAAAAAGAGAGAGATTGAAGAATATATGATAGAAAAGGTTTGTAATCTTTGTAATGGTGCACGATTAAATAAGTATGCACAGAATGTAAGAATAAATAATGACCCTATAAATAAAGTTAGTCAAATATCTATTGATAATTTTCTACAATGGTTGGATATTAGTAAAAAAAATTTAGATGAAAACAAAACATTTATATCCAAACAAATATTTCAAGAGATAGAAGCAAGAATAAAATTCCTTTCTTCAGTTGGAGTAGGTTACTTGTCTTTGTCACGTTCATCAAGGACATTAGCAGGAGGAGAAGCTCAAAGGATAAGACTTGCATCTCAAATAGGATCTAGATTATCAGGAATTCTATATGTACTTGATGAACCTTCAATTGGTCTACACCAAAAAGATAATTTGAAATTAATATCTACTCTTAAAGATTTACGCGATTTAGGTAACAGTGTAATTGTGGTTGAACATGATAAAGAAACAATGGAGAATGCAGATTTTATAATAGATATGGGTAAAGGAGCTGGCATCATGGGTGGTCAAGTTATATCACAAGGCACCTATGATGAAATTAAAAAGGATATAAATTCAATAACTGGGGAATATTTAAATGGTACAAAAAAAATTGAGACTCCTAAAAAATATAGACCTATATCAGATTTTATTACAGTTGAAGGTGCTAAAGAGCACAATTTGAAAAATATAACAGTAAATATCCCATTAGGTGCATTAACAATAGTAACTGGAGTATCTGGATCAGGAAAGAGTACCCTTATAAATGATATTTTATATCCATATTTATCTAATGTGATCTATCATACTAAAAAAGAAGTAGGTGAGCATGAAGACATTAAAGGAACAGAGAAGATAAATAAGGTTATTGATATTGATCAATCACCTATTGGGAGAACCCCAAGATCTAATCCTGCTACATATACCAATATGTTTACAATAATAAGAGATATATTTTCAAAAACTAGAGAATCAAAAATAAGAGGTTATAAGGCAGGACGATTCAGTTTTAATGTCAAAGGTGGAAGATGTGAGAATTGTAAGGGTGATGGAATTATAAAGATAGAGATGCAATTTCTTCCTGATGTATATGTTACATGTGATGTATGTAAAGGTAAAAGATATAACAAAGAGGCATTATCAATAACATATAAAGGTAAAAATATAGCAGAAATATTAGATATGACTATAAGTGAGGGCATATTATTTTTTGATAATATCCACTCAATTAAAGTAAAATTAGAAACATTAAATAGTGTAGGGCTGGGTTATATGAAATTGGGACAACCTGCAACAACACTTTCTGGTGGAGAATCTCAAAGAATAAAATTAGCTACTGAACTTTCAAGAAAAGCTACTGGTAAAACATTATATATTCTTGATGAACCTACAACTGGACTACATTTTGATGATATAAAAAAACTTCTAATAGTTATAAATGGATTAGTAGATCAAGGCAACTCTGTAGTTATAATAGAACATAATATGGATGTCATTAAAATGGCTGATTGGATAATAGATTTAGGAAAGGATGGAGGAGAAAATGGAGGTAACTTAATATTTGAAGGTAGGATTCAGGATTTATTAAAAGAAAAAAAGAGTTATACAGGAGAATTTTTAAAAAAATATATATAGTACAAAAAAAATAAACTAATTCCTTTTAAATTTTTTATATAATTCTTTTCTTGTAATCTCAAAAGTTGTTGGCCTACCATGAGGACAAGTGAATGGGTATTCACAATTTCTTAAATCTATAACTAATTTTTGCATTTCATTCGTATCAAGATGATCTCCAAATCTAATACTTGAATGACATGCTATTGTGGCTATAAAAATATTTATTTCATCTTCATAACTTTTAGACCCATTTTCTATATCATCTATTATCTCATATATTATATTTTGTATATTAGAATCTTTTAAAAAAATAGGTATGGTAGTAACATTTATTATATTATCTCCAAAAATCTCTATATCCAATCCTATTGATTTTAGTATATCAATTTTTGATTTAATCTCCACAAAAGCCTTTTTAGAAAGTTCTATAGAGTAGGGAATTAAAAGTTGCTGTTTCTCTATATTGTTATCTTCCATATTCTTTTTAATCTCTTCGAATCTAACCCTTTCTGATGCTGCATGTTGATCTATTATTTCTATACCTTCATCCTTTTCAAGAATTAGAAATTTATCATACAGCTGATAAACATTTATTTTATATAGATCATCTGAGACAAAACTACTATCTTGTAGGAAAGAATAGGGGGATACATGATTTTTACTATTAAATAGAGATCCTTTAGTACCTATACCATAGTTACTAGACTTAAAATTAACAGATTTTGAATCTTCATTATGTGAACTAAATTCTTGTGAAATGGATTTCCTTGGAATGAATTCCTGAAATTTTTTATCCATTACTGATTTATTTACAGCAGTTCTTACAAGATTGAAAATATTTGAAGAATCCTTAAACCTAACTTCTAATTTTCTAGGGTGGACATTAACATCTATACTATCATTAGGAATATCTAAAAATATTACAACAATAGGATATTTACCTCTTTCTAATAGATTTCTGCATCCATCAATAATAGCTCTTTGAATGACATTATTAAAAATAGGTCTTTTATTTATATATATATATAATAAATCTCTTGTAGGTCTTGTATGATTTAAAGATGCTATATATCCCTTAACATTAATCCCTGATACAGATAAATCTATATGAACAAATTGATAATTATTTTTGGGGACTATATGCTCAAACCTATTTTTTAAATCTTCTGCATATATATCATATATTACTTTGTTATCTCTTAAAAGTTTGAAATGTATCAAAGGACTAGATAATGCAGCTCTTTCAAATACATCGAGCATATATTTAAATTCAGTATTATAACTTTTTAAAAATTTCAATCTCACAGGGGTATTAAAGAAAAGATCTTTAACCTCTATTGAAGTACCAACTGTAAGAGGAAATTCTGATATATCAATAACTTTTCCTCCCTCTATTTCTAATTTGTATGCATGAGTACTCTCTCTATACTTTGATGCGAGCTTCATTTTTGATATTGCAGCTATAGATGGCAAAGCTTCCCCTCTAAATCCAAAAGTTTGTACGTTATATAAGTCTGCTTCATCTTTAATTTTAGAAGTTGCAAACCTTAATATAGATAATTCAAGATCTTCCTTACTCATACCATATCCATCATCATCTACTCTAATATCAAAATCATTAATAGTTACAGTAATATTTAGAGCACCAGAATCAATAGAGTTCTCTAATAATTCTTTGAGTATAGAAGCAGGCCTTTCAATCACTTCACCTGCAGCTATTTTATTTGCTAGATTGTCTTGTAGTATTCTGATCATTCAAGAAAAGATTTAGATAAAAAAGTTCATAATATGGAATTCTAGACACTTTTTGACCTTCATAAAATAAGTCGTCATATCCAGCGATAGTTACTATAAATAAATTTCTAAATTTACTATCACTCATATATGAAATTATTGTATCATTAATATGGTCCAATCTATTCCATATTGTAGGTCTAATGATAACATGTCCATCTTTCTTTACAACTATAATATCAGGACGTACTCTTTGATAACCTCTAAAATAATTTATTGATATAACGTCCTTATCATTTGAAAAAATATTAAGTATTATAATAAATACAAGATTCGAAAATATATAGTGATCATCATCAAGTTTTTCTATAGAATTTTCATTTAGTATATAATTCAGTAATCCCAAATCTGTAAAATAATATATCGGATGATATTTATTTTTAAAATCAGATACTTTAATTATTATACCTATTTTTTGTAAATGGGCTGAGTAATCTATCACATCTTGAGCTTTAAAAACACTTACTATGGTAAAAAATCCAGTATTTACATTTTTACCAGGCTTGGTTGAAAGATATGTGATAAAATCTACCAATCCTGGAATATCTTTGAATTTAGATTTTTCTATAGATTTAATATATATAGCTTTGAGCGCTTTTACCTTAGCATCTATTGTTTCTTCCAATACAACCTCAGGATACCCCCCGAATCTCAGGTATTCATTAAACATATTAAAAGCTAATATTGGATACTTATTACAGAAATCATTTATATTAGTGTATTGATAGTGAGTTTTATATTTTGTAAATTCTATAAAAGATAGTGTATATAACCTTAAAACTGCAATATTACTTGTACTTTCTATATCAAACAAACTTCTAGTAATAATACATTTATAAAAAATACTGTCAAAATTCAATTTGTTTTCTAGATCATCCAAATTTAGATTATCTACCAGAAGATACACTCTTTTACTGTTTTTTAATTTTTTAGCATTGGAATCCAGATCTGTCAAAAATTTTGAGTAGTCATTTTTATATATTTCAAAATCAACATATAAATAATCCCCTATATTATCATTTTTTATATATTCAGATAGCATATTAAGTAAAGTGGTTTTGCCCGTTCTTAGTGATCCTAATACGATAGTAGTATTGGAATCATTGAGATTTTGTTTAAGTACTAGAAAAATATCTCTTTCTATCATTTTATTTAATCTTTTTTTTAATCTCTAATAATTTATTAAATGCATCAATAGGGGATAGTGTATTCATATCAATTTCTTTTAACTCTTCTTCAATTAAGCTTTCTTCCCGAGGAACGGTAAATATGCTTTGTTCATATAATTTCTTTTTATATTTTGATTTGTTTTTTTCAAAATCAGATAATAATTCATAGGCTCGTTGTATTACACTACTAGGTAATCCAGCAATAGATGCTACATGAACTCCATAGCTCTTATCAGTACCACCTTTCTCTAAAACACGCAGAAAAATTACTTTTTTATTTTTTTCAATAACCTTTACATGCATATTGAAAACTCTTGGCAATATTTCTTCTAATACTAATAATTCATTGTAGTGAGTAGCGAATAGAGTCTTAGAACCTAAATTATCATGTATATATTCTATTATAGCCCATGCTATTGCAACACCATCATATGTTGATGTCCCTCTTCCAACTTCATCAAGTATTATTAAGCTGTTTTCTGTTGCATTATTTAGTATATTAGCAGATTCAATCATTTCTACCATAAAAGTACTTTCACCCCCAGATAAATTATCTGATGCTCCAACACGGGTAAATATTCTATCAACTATTGGAACTATAGCTTTTTCTGCAGGGACAAAAGATCCTGATTGAGCAAGAATTACAATTAGTGCAGTTTGTCTTAATATACTACTCTTTCCTGACATATTTGGTCCTGAGATAATTAATATATCGCTTTCCTTCCTAAGAATAATATCATTGGGTATATATGGATTAGGGGCTATAAAGGACTCAACCACTGGGTGCCTACCATTAATAATTTCTAATTCTTTGCTATCTTTATTAATTTCAGGTCTTCTAAAATTTAAATACCTACTTGTTTTAGCAAAGGAGGTAAGTACATCTAAAGTACTTATATTTTCAGATAAAAGCTGTATAACTGAAATAAAATCTTTAATCTTTATTTTTATATCTTGTAAAATATTATTTTCTAGAACTAATGCTCTGGATTCTGCATTTATAACCATATCTTCATATTCTTTAAGTTTTAAAGATATATATCTTTCTACGCCTTTTAATGTCTGTTTACGTATATAATCTTCAGGAATTTTATCGATATTTGTATTTGATACTTCTATATAGTAGCCAAAGACTTTATTAAAATGTACCTTTAAAGAAGGAATTTTAAGTCTTTCTTGTTCTTCTTTCTGGAAAGATATAATCCATGTTTTTCCATCTTGTATTATTTTTTTATACTTATCAAGTTGCTCATTCACTCCCTCTTTTATAAATCCACCATCCTTTATATTCATTGGAGGAGAGTCTACTATGTTTCTACTTATTAAATTATGAAGATCATTTAAGCTAGGATTATCTACATTAAGTATATTTAATATTTCTATTAATATTTCACTTTTCACATTTTTTAAATACTTGACTAAATCCCTTGATACATCAATTGATTGTAGAAGAGATATCATATCTCTTGGATTTATAGACGTTGTTCCTATTCTTGCAGATATTCTCTCTATATCATGCATATTTGCAAGTATCCTTGATATTTCCTCATATACATTTAATTCTATAAGCTCTGAAACCCCTTCATATCTCCTCTCTATTAGTGATGAATCCATTAAAGGGTGAGTTAGAAAGAAGGCTAATTTTCTAGCGCCCATTGTTGTAGAAGTCATGTTACATGTTTCAAAAAGAGAACCTTTGTATGATTTATCTTTTAAATTCTCAAGTATCTCAAGGCTTTTTAAAGTTGTATCATCAAGTATCATAAAATCTGATGATACAAAATGAGTTAATGTTTTGATATGATCAAAAGTACCTCTTTGAGTATTATTAATATAATGCATAATTGCTCCTGCGGGCTTCAATGATAAATGATTATTATCTATACCAAATCCCTTTAAAGTACTAAGATTAAAATAGTCATATAGAAAATCCTTCTTAAAATAGTTATATGGAGTTTGTCTAAAAGCTATAGAAATAGAGAGATCTTCTGGAACAAGTACTTCTTTAGGGTTCAAAGTTGCCATAAAAGATCTTAAAGACTTTTCATCCATTAAATCTAATATATAGAATTTACCAGATACAAAATCAAGAAATGATGAAGAAAAAATATTTTTACCTTCAGGATATATGGAATATATATAATTGTTTGATATTATATCGTCATCAGATATACTCAGATTCGTCCCAGGAGTTATTATTCTTACGACTTCCCTTCGTATAATCCTCTTTTTTGAATTTTCTGGAGTTTCCTCTATCTGCTCACATATAGCAACTCTCAAACCTCTCTCCATCATTTTTGGGATATATGAATCTAAAGCATGGTAAGGGAATCCTGCCATAGGAGTTTTTTTATTTTTATCCCTTGATGTGAGAGTGATATTTAATATTTTTGATAGAATTTTAGCATCTTCTCCAAATATTTCATAGAAATCTCCCATACGGAATAAGACGACAGTTCCAGGATTAGCTTCCTTTATTTTATAGTATTCAATCATTGCAGGTGTATCAATATCTTCTGTGTCTTGCATAGATAGGATTTTAACATTATCATGATTATCATTCCAGTTATAGGGATTCACACCTAATAATTGTGCTATAATTAAAATCATCTGGGGTTAGTAATCTACAATAGTTGTTCTGATGCTAGAAATTTTAATTCTAGTATATGAATAAGAATTTTTATGTACGGACAAAACATTAAAAAAATACAAAAAAGAGAGAGGTTAATACAAATGATACCAGGATTAATGCTTTGGGGAACCATAATTATTATATTCATACTTTCATTTACCGCACCCACTATAGTTATTTATTTAGTTATTCTTTACATTACATATTTCGTATATCAATCATTAACGATGATGGTATTGGTATTTATGGCAAATAAGAGAATAAGTAACGTAGAAAAAGTAGATTGGATAGAAAAACTCAATAATGATTATCCTGAGTGGAAAGATATATATAATGTTTTGCTTATACCTGTAGCTAATGAAGGTGAAAACATACTTATACCTACCATTGAGGCTTGCAAGAGAACAAATTATCCAAAAGAAAGGAAAATTGTATTAATTGCCACTGAAAAAAAATTTCCTAATGGAGAAATGATTGCTAAAAAATTACAAAAGGTATACGGCAATGACTTTTATAAATTTATAATTACAGTACATAACTTAAAAGATGGAGAGATAGCTGGTAAAGCATCAAATGAAAATTTTGCAGCAAGAGAATTTTATAAACAAAATTTAAAATTTGGTATTCCAACAGAAAACATTCTAATTACAAGTAATGATGCAGATTACCGACATGAACCCAATTATTTTGCATATCTAACATATACCTACTTAAAAACAGATAAGAGATACTCTGCAATATTCCAACCCATTCCTATTTTTTATAATAATATTTGGAAAGTTCCTATTGTATCAAGAATCATAGCTACATTTGCAGCTCAATGGCAAATGGCTGTTACATTTAAACCTGAAAGATTTATTAATTTCTCATGTTATGCAATAAATCTAAGGTCTTTAAACGAAGTAGGGTATTGGGACACCAATATAATACCAGAAGATGAGAGATTGTTCTGGAAAACAACAATAAAATATGGTGATGATGCAAAAGTTATTCCTTTATATATTCCTGTATTTGGGGATGCAGTACTTGGTGATACATACTGGAAAAGCATCAAAGAGCAATACAAACAGTTACGTAGGTGGGCATGGGGAGCTTCTGAAATGACATTTAGCATACCTAATGTCATACAACATAAGGAATTATCTAAGTATAAAAAATTTTATCTGCTATTTCAACAATTAAGAAATTCGTTTGAGCGATCTCTTGCTCCTATTATAATAACTTTTGGCGATCTTATTCCAGAACTAAACAGTCATTATCAAAAATTATCTCTATCTTATACTATGCCTTCACTTATAAGTAGAATCATGACTGTATCTACATTACTCGTTGTTATAATATTATTCTTTGAAGCTAAACTAGCGCCAAAAAGAGGCAACAAAAAAATGTTAAAAAATGCATTTTCATATGTTGGATGGGTAACATATCCTCTTGTTAGTATAATATTCTCATCTATTCCTGCTATTGATGCTCAAACAAGATTACTGTTTGGAAAAAATATACAATATGTCCCTACTGCAAAAAAAAGTGTAAACATTTAAAGAAGAGAATGTTTTTTTTCTTCCTTGAGTTTCTCAATCAATTCTTTCACTCTGTGAGAATCGTCTATATTACATACCAATAATGCATCTTCAGTATCTATTACAGCAATGGAAGATAACCCTATTAAAGTAATTAATTTCTTTTTATTTGTGGAAAATACAATAGATTTATCTGTATCTATAAATAAGCCATCAGACAGTAGTACGTTACTATCAAAGTCTTCTTCTAAAACTTCTTTTACAGATTTCCAATTTCCAACATCAGACCATCCTAAATCAGCTGGAATTACAACTATATCCTTAGGGTCTATTTTCTCTAAAATTGCATAATCAACTGATATCTTTTCAATTTTTGAGTATATATCTTTAAAATCTTCACCTCTTTTATATTTATTTTGTATATCTTCAAATAATGATACATCCTTTGCATATTTTTTATATAAGGATATAAGCATATGATTTGGGAAAACTGTCAAACCTGTATGCCACAAATATTCAAAACTCTCAAAGTATTCTTTCGCAGTTTTATAATCTGGTTTCTCCTTAAAGCTTAAAAATTCATGTACATTAAAACCACCTATATTATCAATTTGATCTCCAATTTTCACATATCCAAAATTCACATTAGGCTCTGTTGGATTAACATCTATTTCAACAATCTTATTATGTAATTTTGAATACTTAAAAGCACTATCTAGTGCATTAACAAATACTTTATCATATTTTATTAGATAATCAGACCATAAAATAGCAATTTCTTCATTTTTAAACTTTGCATCCATTAAAAATGCAGCTAATCCCACACAAGCAAATGTATCTCTCGTTTCAGGCTCGAGTAATATATTAGAGTCTGAAATCCCTGGAATCTCATGCTTTACTATAGATTCATAGGAGTAAGGAGCTACAATGTATATATCTTCTTTCTTGAAATGAGTAGACAACCTATTATAATTTTGTTGAAATAATGATTCTGATGATAAAAATTTTTGGAATTGTTTAGGAGAATTCTTCCTTGATACAGGCCATAATCTTGTTCCATTACCACCAGCAAAAATTAGAAATTTCATATTGAATAGAATAAAGTTATGAAGTTATTCTATCAACATAAGGTATTATATTCAATAAATATTTTACCCTATTTTAAATTAATCTATATTTAATTTCCAAAATATAGTATATTGTATACATAAAGGAAAATTATGGCTAATAAAAGTGACAAAAACAGAAGTGGATTGTTATTTACATTTGTAGCTGGTGCCGTTACTGGAGCATTGACATCTTATTTTTCAAAAAAGGAAAATAGAGATGATATTGTGACTAAATATAATGATTCAAAACAGATACTCAAAGATAAAACTGATGAGATTAAAGAGGATTTAATTGAACAGATTAAAGATAAAAATGATAAGACTCCTCCAATTATAAAAAAATCTACACCAAGTAGAACGAATAAAGATTAACTTTTCCTAATATAAATTTGTACTCCTGCTATAGTTTTTTTAAGTGTATATTTTGTGTCAATTAATTTAAAAAGTTGAACAAAATTCAATCCATCATTAGAGTATACTATTACATATGGATTATGTTTCTCTAGATAAAAATAGGCTTTATTATAATATGTTCTTTCTCCATTTCTAAGCATAAAATCATCAGAATATGGTGTGTCAGGGACAGCTTTTGTTTCATAATACAACCAAGGATAATTAGCCATAACAAAAATCCTTCTATTCTGAACATTTAAAGTATTTAGTTCTTTGGCAATGTTGTTATAACGATTTCCATTAAAGAAATGGTAGTATTGAGATTTTGAACTTTGTCCAGTTATATAAGATATAAATGTTGGGTAATAATTTACCTTATTTTGATATTGTATAGGGATTAACCAATATGGTTTATATATAAGAAAATAAAATAATAATACATATATAGATAATACAGTTGATATAGCAATAATTATTTTATAAATAATATTTGATCTTTGCAGAAGAAGAAAAATCAGATAGGCAAGTAGTATGGAAAATGGTACTAAAGGTTGAAGGAGATAATGTAAATATCCTCTTCCTGATATAACACTCGCATAATAATCACACAAAAACCATAGAAAAATCATTATAATATTTAAATCTATTTTAAATTTCTTATACAAAAAGTATATAGATATGAGAACTATAAAAAACAAAACTAGTGTGAATTTAAAGTATGAAAATCCAAGAATTCTATTGGAAGCTTGGTATGATACATAAGGGATGTTATACAAAAACATTGCATTTATTGCATTCTTGAAATTATGAATTATAAGTTCATATAATAAAAAAAGTATCATAGGGGATAAAACACCAATACCATAAAACCAACTATTTTTTATAAAGGACTTGAAATCAAAGATAAAGAAGAAAAACACTATAACAAAAAAACCATCTAGGAGTGCTGATACTTTAAACATCACACCCAACCCCAAAATTACACCTAAAAGATACGTATATATAATACTTTTTTTGAATTTATCATTTTTTATAATAAGATATATTGATAGTGTAGTAAAAAACATAAAATAATTCTCTACATTTGCTACATTACCTTCAAAAAATGCACTAGCAACAAAAATTGAGAAAAATAGAGTTGACAATATTGCAATTTTTTCTCCAAATTTAATTTTTGCAATTTTATAAACTAAAAATTCCGTTAATAAGGTAGATACTAAAGATAACATTTGATATTCCAATGTTAAACTTAATGGAATTTTTTCTAAATATGAATAGAGATAATAAATAAATGGAGGTTTATTATCAAAAATATTTCTATAGAGAACATCACCATGATTTAGCCCAACCCCTACAGCAGCATATATACCTGTATCTGTATATGTATGTGGCTCAAAAAATGGAGGGATTCTTAAAAATACTGTTAACAGATAAGGAAAAACTCTAATAATTTTTTTCACCATATTCAAATTGTAATAATTAGATAACAAGATAATAACACAATTATATAGAATTTAACGATAAGTTCAAATGATCTAGATCCAAATATATTAAATTTATTATATTGGACAGTCAGCAATATTTATTGTAAAATGTTCTTTACTTAATATACAGACCTATTGAAGGATTTAAATCCAATGAAGTTTAAAGAACTAGAATCTAAACCAAACTTCCCTCAAATAGAGGAGGGAGTACTGAAACTATGGCAGGACAAAGATATATTTAAAAAATCTTTAAATCAAAGAAAGAAAAGTCCTGAATATTCTTTTTATGATGGACCTCCTTTTGCCACTGGGCTTCCTCATCATGGTCATTTAATACAAGGAACAATAAAAGATATTATACCAAGATATTTTACAATGAAGGGATACTATGTTGAAAGAAGATTTGGCTGGGATTGTCATGGACTACCTGTAGAGTATGAAGTTGAAAAAATAAAAGGTATAAAAAATAAGAAAGAGATTGAAAGTTTGGGTATAGACGTTTTCAATGAATCCTGTAGAGGTATAGTTTTAAAATATGCTGCAGAGTGGAAGATAATAACAAACAGGATGGGTAGGTGGGTAGACATGGAAAATGATTACAAAACAATGGATAGTGATTATATGGAAAGTATATGGTTTGTGTTTAAAACCATATATGAAAAAGGTCTTATCTACGAAGGGTATAAGAGTATTCATATATGTCCAAGATGTGCAACCCCTCTGTCTAATACAGAAGTACAAATGGGTTATAAAGACCTTATAGATTCATCTGTAATAGTAAAGTTCAAGTTAGAAGATGAGAATAAATATTTTCTAGCATGGACAACAACACCATGGACTCTTCCTGCAAATACTTTACTCGCAATAAATAAAGATTTTAAATATGTTGAAGTCGAAAGTCAGGGAGAAATTTATATACTAGCAAAAAGTAGAGTAGAGTATGTGTTTGAAGGTATGGAGTATAAGATTTTAAGAGATATAAATTCAAAAGATTTAATTGGAAAAAGATACAATTCAATATTTGATGTAGAAAAACACAATAAAATTATTAAAAAAGATGGATGGTTCATAGCAGAAGCTAATTTTGTAACTGATAATGAGGGTACAGGTATAGTACACATTGCTCCTGCATTTGGAGAAGAAGATATGTTGTTAGGGCAAAAATTAAAAGCTCCTCATATAAACCATGTGAACATCGAAGGAAGATTTTCTGAATACCCAATGATGGAATGGGCTGGAGAAGAAGCTAGAGATCTGAATCAAAGAATAATAGAATTCCTTTCTCTAAATAATCATCTTCTAAAGGTTATAGAAATAGAACATTCTTATCCTCATTGTTGGAGATGTGATACTCCACTATTGAATTACTCTATGAATTCTTGGTTTTTAAATGTCCAAAAAATAAAAGATGCTTCTTTAAAAAATAATGAGAGTATAAACTGGAACCCTAAACATATCAAATATGGTAGGTTCCAGGAAGGACTTAAAAATGCTCCAGACTGGTGTATATCAAGAAATAGATATTGGGGAACTCCTTTACCTGTTTGGAAATGCGACAAATGTTCTAACTTAGTTATATTGGGATCAATTAAGGAACTTGAAGATCTATCAAATCGTAATATACCTGATATACATAGACACTTTATAGATGATATTGAACTTGATTGTAGTGAGTGTAAAACTGGTAAATTAAAAAGAATACCTGAAGTATTAGATTGTTGGTTTGAATCAGGATCAATGCCATATGCACAAAAACATTATCCTTTTGAAAATAAGGACATGTTCAAAAAAACATTTCCTGCAGATTTTATTGCTGAAGGTATAGATCAAACAAGAGGATGGTTTTATTCATTACATACAATTTCTACAGCTTTAATGGATTCTGCTGCTTTTAAAAATGTTATAACTACAGGACTCGTTCAGGCAGGTGGTGGACAAAAAATGTCTAAGTCAAAGAAAAATTATACACATCCAATGTTACTTATAGATAAATTTGGAGCAGAAGCCTTGAGGTTATATCTTATAAAGTCACCACTTGTCAATGGAGAAGACCTAAACTTTAGAGATCAAGGAGTATCTGATATCATAAAAGATATATTTTTAACAATTTATAATTCTCTCAAATATTTTACTATATATGCTAATACATTTGACTTTACAGAAACTTCACTAGAGAATTCAAAAAATATTTTAGACCAATGGATACTCTCAAAAGTCGAAATATTAAAATCAGACATATCAAAAAATATAGAAGAATATAATCTTATGGATGCAGCATTAGCTATTCATCCTTTTATAGAAGACCTCTCAACATGGTATATACGCAGATCTAGAGATAGATTTGTTCGTGGAGATAAAGAAGCTCTAAATATCTTATACCATACTCTATTACAATTCTCTATCATAACTGCACCTATATTACCTTTCCTGTCTGAATTTATCTATCAATCACTTAATGGTCCATTTGATAGTGTACACCTTGAAAACTACCCAGAAATTGATACAACATTAATTAACAAAGATCTTAACTTAAAAATGGACCTTGCAAGAAATGCTATATCTCAACTTCAAAGTATAAGAATAGAAAATTCAATAAAATTAAAGCAACCAGTGAATGAAGCATATATAGTTTATGAAGGGTTAAGTGATAAAAAAGATACTATAAATTCTAAAATATTTGAAATCATCAAAGATGAAATAAATACTAAAAATTTACTTTTTAAGGATATAAAAGGTTTTAAAAGTAAACAAAATAAATTTGGATCTGTAGGTATTAATACAAAACTTGACAGTGAAATAATAAAAGAGGGGATATCGAGAGAAATTATACGTGAGATACAAAATCTTAGACGCAATATGCATTTAAATATGCAAGATGAGATCAACACTACTATAGTATCTTTTGATGAGAAAATCTTAGAAGTATTAACAAAATTTGAAGATGATATAAAAAAATCTATAAAATCAAAAAAAATTATTATTGATTCAACATATAAAGATGAAAAATCAGAAAAAAACTTTGGTACTGCTATTAAAATAGATGGTAAAATTCTTTACGTAAAAATAGATGTTTAAGGCTTTCATTAAACAAGATTTCATCCTCACTATAACAATTGTCCTATTGATGATAATAGGAATAGTTACTATATCATCAACTAATAACTCTTATATAGCAGAAAGACAGACCATATTTATGATATTAGGATTAATTATTTATTTTTTCCTAATGGGGATTGACTATAATATATATAAATATAAATCCATTCAGGCAATAGGATATGTAGCTGTTTTTATACTTCTCATACTTATATATATATTAAATATAAAACTAAATAACACTCACAGATGGTTTACTCTTGGAGGAATAGATATACAACCTGCAGAGTTTGCAAAAATAGTCATTATTATAATTACTGCATCATTTTTTACCCTTTTTCAAAAGGGAGAAAATATAATAAAAAAAATACTTTTAGGATTTTTAATTATTCTTCCAATAGTTGCGCTGGTATTTAAACAACCAGCTTTGGGTACATCAATAGTAATTGTAGTAATCTGGGCTGCTATTGTTTTTGCTGCATACTATGATCAAATAAAATTAATAATAATATTCTTAACATTTATAGTTTCATCACTCTTTATAACAATATTTATAGGTATAAATTTTCTTTCAGCTAATTTAAATCTAATATTCTTTAAGATAAACATAGCTTTGTTTTTAATTTTCTTAGCTCTAGAAACTATACTATACAAACTATCTAGAAAGAAAATGTATTCCTATCTATTTCTTGGTATAGTTCTATTTGGAATTATATTTGGATCTACATTTAAATTTGTGGTTTGGGATCATCTAATGAAAAACTATCAGAAACAAAGAATAGTTGGATTTCTTTCATCATCTTCAAGTAACTATTCAAATTCTTTAAATTTCCAAACAACCCAGTCAAAAATTGCTATTGGCTCTGGGGGATTATGGGGACAAGGTTATGGAAAAGGGACACAATCAAGTCTAAACTTTTTACCAGAAGATACTACTGATTTTATATATTCTACGTTTATAGAAGATTTTGGATTTATAGGAAACATAGTATTTATGTTTCTATATATTGTGTTATTTTCAAGATTATTATTCATTTTAAAAAATACTGAGAATAAGTTCGCATTTCTTTTAGTCTTTGGAATTATAACAATGATATTTTTCCAATTTTTGATAAATATAGGTATGTCTATTGGTTTTGTACCAGTAACAGGAATCCCACTTCCATTAGTATCGTATGGAGGATCTTCATTGATAACAATACTAATATCACTTGGAATAATACAAAATATTCATACTAAAAATAGGCTCTAGGTTCTTTGGTCTAGATCCAAGGATCTAGATCCAAGAATCTGGATCCAAGAATTTGAGTTATTACTTTGTACTGTGATATAAGAATTGTATGGAAGTAAGCAGAGATTATCTCCAAAAAAGAATTATTATTGTAACAATTATAATATCAGTAATAGGTATAGTTATGGTATTTGATGGTTCGCTAGGACTATATGCTGGAAGATATCATTACATTGTATTTCAAAGCTTATGGATGGTTCTAGGCTCTATAGCTGGTTTTATAATATATAAAGTTGATTATAAGCTATTCCAAAAATATTCATTCCTACTTATGATTTTAGCGATATTTCTTTTATTCGTAGTTATAATATTATCAAGAAAAATTAATGGATCCACTAGATGGATAAATTTATTAAATTTTGCTAATTTTCAACCTTCAGAATTTGCTAAATTTGCCTTTATAACATATATGTCTGCATGGTTTGTAAAAAGACAAAATATAATAGAGAATATAAAAACATTTAATGAGAATCTAAAAAAATTACTATTACCATTTCTAGCAATTACTGCTTTTGTGGCTGGATTAATTGTACTTGAAAAAGATCTTGGAACAACAATAATAATAATACTAATAGCATTATTTATGTTAATTTTAGGGGATGATTCCAAATATCTGAAACTTAATTTACTAATATCTTTTCTTACTTTCACATTTGCTGGAATTTTAGCAATAGTTATAGAACCATATAGAGTACAAAGACTTCTAACTTATTTAAGCTCATCAACATCAAATAGCTTTCTGCAAGGTGCTGGATATCAGGTGCATCAGATAATGATTGCTATAGGATCTGGGGGATTATTAGGAGTTGGTTTTACACAATCTGTACAAAAAAATCAATATTTGGTTGGAACAACTTCAATAACTGATTCAATATTTGCTGTACTTGCAGAAGAGATGGGATTAATTGGTAGTATACTTTTAATCTTATTATATTTGTATCTTGTTTACCTCATATTTAAGGTAGCTATAAGATCTGGCAATCCATTTGGTAAATTTATGGTTGCAGGTATTGGTATTTGGATAGGCATTCAAGCAATGCTAAATATAGCAGCCAACATTGGAATAATTCCTCTAACAGGAATACCATTACCTCTGATTTCATATGGAGGATCATCTGTTATAATACTATTAGTGGCTATTGGTTTTGTACTAAATATAAATAAGAAAACATGAAAAGAAAAAGTACTGTTTTTATAATAGGAGGGCATCTAACCCCAGCCCAAGCTATATATGATGGCATCAAAAATCAAAAAAATTTAAAGATATTTTTTGTAGGCATTAAACATACAATATTATTTGATAAATCTTTATCCCAGGAATATCAATTTGCAAAAAAAAATAACATAACATTCCTACCATTAAATACTGGGAAACTATATAGATTTCTATCAATGAAAGGAATGATATCATTTTTAAAAATTCCAATAGGCTTTTTTCAAGCATTTTATTATGTAGTAAAATATAGGCCAAAAATTATAATATCTTTTGGATCATATGTATCCGTTCCTGTAGTTTTTTGGGGAGGTCTTTTTAGAGTAAAAGTATTTACCCATGAACAAGCTTCAATACCAGGTTTAGCATCGAGGATAACCTCAGTTTTTTCAAATACAATCTTTACGACTTGGAAAGACACAGAAAAATATTTTAAGAAAATAAGTCTAAGAGATAAAAATATCATATTTACTGGCAATATACTAAGAGAAGAAATTTTTAAATCTAATACTGACAATTTCAAATTCAACAAAAAACTACCTATATTATATATAACAGGAGGAAATCAAGGATCTCACATTATAAATCAAATAATATTTAAAAATATAAAAAAATTATTAAAACAATATAATATAATACATCAAACTGGATCTAACACTATATTTGATGATTACAAAAAAGCACTGCAATTAAAAGAAACACTCCCTGCAATCTTAAGGGCAAGGTATATAATACGTAGAGGAATATGGGGTGATGAGATAGGGGAGGTATTTAGAAAAACAGATATAATAATCAGTAGAGCTGGAGCAAACACGGTTTATGAAATATTAACACTCAACAAGAAAGCTATATTAATACCAATATCCTCAAGTTCTTTTGGAGAACAATATGAAAATGCAAAAATAGCGAGAAAATATTCTGACACTATATCTATAATCAGTGAATCCTCATTGTCTTTTAATACACTAAATACAGAACTTAAAAAATTACAAGAGAGGGAAAATACAAAAAAAATAGATTTACCAAGAAATGCAAGTAAAATTATTATAAAGAGAATTTTAAAAAATATTGCATAAATTTCTAAATAACATAGCTACTGTTAAAGGTCCTATTCCTCCTTTTGAAGGTACAAATAGAGAAGACTTTTCTATACAATCCTCATCAATACCTCCAGATATACTGCCATCAAAATTTGCGCTTTGACCTATATTTATAAGGAAAGATCCTTTTTTGATATCATTCTTTTTTATCACACTCGATACTCCAGCTGTGAAAATTATCATATCTGATAATTTAGAAAAATTTATAATATCTCCTTTTTCTGCATATTTATCAAGTACTATTACATTATATTTGTTTTGTATAAGATAATTGGATATTGGTAACCCCACAAAACCTGACCCTATAACTAGGATATTAGATGATTTAGGTAATTTACATTTTTTGAAAATATATAAGAAAGCTGAATAAACACCGGGAGAAAATATATATTCTCCTGATAAAAGTTTAGTGTAATTAGTTTTGGTTAGACAGTCTATATCCTTATCAGGTGATATGTTATCAAGAATAGTAGTATCTTTAAGTCCAACTATAGGAAGTTGCACAAGAAATGCTTTTATATTAGCATCTCTATTGAATTTTTCGATTTCTGCTACAAGGCTATTGTAACCTTTATCCAATTTCTGATATACAATGTTTATTCCAATATCTTGAGCAAATTTTATTTTCTCTCTAATAAATATATTTGAAAACCTATCATCCCCAACTTGTATTATTCCCAAAGTAGGGAATATATTCTTTTTTTTAAGATAGCTTTTTATTTCTTCCTTTATAATTAAAGCCTCTGCTCTCCCATCAAAAATTTTTTTATTCATAGTAATCTAATATTGGAAATTCTTTTGTTAATTTTATTACACTATCCTTAATTCTACCAAGTGTTTTTATATCTCCTCTATTTTTTATTGAGTCAGTAATAAATTCAGCTATTTTTTCCATCTCTCTTTCTCTCATAGAGCGTGATGTGACAGCAGGGGTACCTATTCTTATACCGCTTGAAATATTAGGTCCTTTACTATCCCTTGGTATAGTAGATTTAGAAACAGCAATATTGACAGAATCTAGTAAATCCTGAGCTTCACTACCTGTAATATTAAAATTAGACAGGTCAACTACAAACATATGGTTATCTGTACCATTTGATACTATTTTAAAACCTCTTTTTAACATTGCATCTACCATATATTTAGAATTCAGTAAAACTTGTTCTTGATATCTTAAAAAAGAGGGGAGAGAGGCTTCTTTAAATGCAATTGCTTTCGAGGCTATAGTATGAATCATTGGTCCTCCTTGAAATCCGGGAAAGACTGACTTTTGAATTAGATTAAATACGGATTCTTTGTTGGTCATTAAAATAGCGCTTCTTGGGCCACGTAAGGTTTTATGTGTGGTTGTAGATATAATATCAGCATAATCTACTGGTGATTGGTGAAGACCAGCTACGACCAACCCTGCAATGTGTGATATATCCGCAAAAAGATAGGCATTAACACTATTAGCAATATCTCTGAATCTTGCAAAATCAATAGCTCTTGAATATGAAGATGCCCCACATACAATCATTTTAGGTTTGACATCTTGAGCTATTTTTAGAACCTCATCATAATCTATATAACCAGAAGATGTAACTCCATAAAAGGAAAAATCAAACAGTTTGCCTGAAAAATTTACAGAGGATCCATGTGTAAGATGGCCTCCATCTTTAAGTCTCATACCCAATATCTTATCTTTTGGTCTTAAAAGAGCAAAATATACAGCTAGATTTGCTCCAGATCCACTATTTGGCTGAACATTAACAAATGATACTTTAAATAGATCTTTGGCCCTAGAAATTGCCATATTTTCTATTTCATCTACAACTGTACACCCACCATAATATCTAGAACCTGGATATCCTTCAGCATATTTATTAGTAAGTACTGAACCTTGAGCCTCCCTAACATCCTTGGATACATAATTCTCAGAGGCAATAAGTTCTATAACATTTTCTTGACGCTTATCCTCTTTTAGTATAAGGTCTTCTATTTCTTTATCTCTCACTTTTATTTAATAAAATCTTTGAAGTAATAACTCTTTGTAGGATCCTTTTGATCATTATATTTATTATTATACTCTCCATACGGTTTTTTGGAAGGGGAAGTCATAGTAAAAAATGCTAGCTGAGCTATTTTCATTCCAACATATATTTTTATAGGTGTATTAACTAAATTTGTCATTTCTAAAGTCAGTGTCCCATGAAATCCGGGATCAACAAAACCTGCTGTAGCATGAACAATAAGTCCAATACGCCCCAATGAGGATTTACCTTCAATTCTAGCCACAAGATAATTTGGGATTTCTACATATTCTAAAGTAGAGGAGAGTATAAATTCACCAGGATGGAGAAAGAAATACCCTTGATTTTTTACATCAACAATGTCTGTATTATCTATATCTTTTTTAACATCTATATATGGAGTATTAGTGTTTTTAAAAACTAAAAATTTAGATGATATATGAAGATCATAGGATGAAGGCTGAATAGAATCCTTTTTAAATGGAGTTATCTTTAGCTCCCTCTTAGTTAGTTCATTTAATATATCTCTATCAGAGAGCACCATCTTGATATTCACCTCCTTTATTTTTTATACCATTTGAAATAAACTCGACAAACAAAGGATGTGGAGACAAAGGTTTTGACTTGAACTCAGGATGAAATTGTACTCCTACAAAGAATGGATGATTTTTAAGTTCCATTATTTCAACAAGTTTGGAATCTGGTGATAAACCACTAAATACAATCCCTAACTTCTCAAAAATTTTTCTATATTTGTTGTTAAATTCATACCTGTGCCTATGGCGTTCTGATATTTTCTCTTTTTTATATGCTTTATATGCTACACTATCTTTCGAAAGAACACATTCCCAAGCACCGAGTCTCATGCTCCCTCCGTAATCTTTAGCTAGCAATTTTTTCTCCTGATCGGGCATAATATGTATGATTGGATCTGGTGTTTTAGGGTTTACTTCTTCTGAATTAGCTTTTTTAAGACCAATAACATTTCTTGCAAATTCTACTGCTGCAAGTTGCATGCCATAACAAAGACCAAAATATGGGATATTATTTTCCCTGGCATACCTAATGGCTTTAATCTTTCCTTCTATCCCTCTTTCCCCAAAACCTCCTGGAACAATAATTCCATTACAAGTTTTAAGGACATTCATATTTATATTTTCAGAATCTAACCATTTTATTTTAAAATTGATTTTTTCACTCCAACATGCAATTTTAATTGATTCTACAACTGATACATATGCATCTTCTAAAGAGAATGAACCACTAGTATGATATTTTCCAACCATTCCTATTGTTATGTTTTTTTTATAGTTTGTATCTATAGAAGATATAAGTGCCTTCCAATCTTCCATATTGATATCTTTGGATTTGAGATTAAGGAAATCAAGTACTTTTATATCTAATTTCTGTAGGTAAAAATTATATGGAACTTTATAAATACTTGATACATCTGTGTTTGAAAATACACAATCCTCTTCTACATTAGTTGCAACTGCAATTTTTTTTCTCCTAAGTTTATCAATGGGTGAGTCTGATCTCCCAACAATTATATCTGGAAATATACCTCTTTGATTAAGATGCATAACAGATTGCTGTGTGGGTTTTGTTTTCATTTCTCCTATACTTTTTGGTACAGGAAGATAGGATATATGTATATGTAGTAGATCATCTTTTAACTTTCTTTTCAGATATCTTTCAGCTTCATAATATATATCATTCTGGTATTCACCAATAGTTCCACCTATTTCTATTATTAAGATTTCATCATGGTTGTATGCTTCTTCTATCCTTGAAACAATTTCATCTCTTATATGAGGAATTACTTCTACACAAGCACCATCATATTTTAAATTACGTTCATTTTGAATAACCTTAGAATATATCTGTCCTGTGGTAATAGCATTAATTCTTGAAACATTTATCCCCATAAATCTTTCGTAGTGCCCTCCATCCATATCCATCTCATATCCATCATCTGTGACAAAAACCTCCCCATGTTCAATTGGGTTCATAGTACCAGCATCTATGTTTATATAAGGATCACACTTTAAAAATGAGACCTTATATCCTTGCTTTTCAAGAAGCAATCCCAAAGATGCGGCAGTTATTCCTTTTCCAATTCCAGAGATTACACCTCCAGAGATAAATATTAGCTTCATACAATGATGAGAGGATAATGTAAAAAACGCTTTTTGTCAAATTTACATAAAATATATGATAGACTATGTATATATGAAAAACAGGCAATTTTTCTACCTATTTACAAGATATATATCTATACCCTTTATTGCAATATTAATAGTATTACTCATTGTATATATAAACCAAAGTCACAAAGTTAACAAAACTGTAACCAACAATCCAACATCCATATATAAAAATGGAAGTCTATATGTAGATAAAAATACAGATGGAGATGTTATCACTAAAGCTGAGGCATTTTTGTTAAGAGCAAATGAATATTCCAAGATAATGCAAATTAATGGAATCAATATATCTCTAAAAGAGGCTTCCACACAAAAACAAGAAAATGCAGGTTTAATGTATTTGAAAACAATGCCAATAGATCAAGGCATGATATTCTATTTTAAAAACTATAAAATCCACCCTTTTTGGATGGCCAATACTTTAATCCCTTTGGATATGCTATTTATATCAAACAATCTCACTATTAATCAAATAATAGTGGCACACCCTTGTATAGGTATTTATTGTAAAATTCTTTATCCAGATTACAATTCTAAATATGTTATAGAAGTTACACCTCAATTTGTAAATACATACAATATTAAAATAGGGCAAAATATATCACTATAATTTAATTTTTAAGATACTTTATGTTAGAATTAGTAGGTCTGGATCTTAATCTAGATATAGATCTTTTAGTTAAATGGTGAATGTAGCTCAGTTGGTAGAGCGACCGCCTGTGGAGCGGTAGGTCGTGGGTTCAAACCCCACCATTTACCCCAGAAAATACTATGCTTTCGTAGCTTAATGGATAAAGCAACTCCCTTCTAAGGAGAAGAGTGCAGGTTCGAATCCTGCCGAGAGCGATTATTTTGCACTTATAGGAACTTAATTAAATGTAATTTTGAGTTAATTATTTAAGTAAGATCTTATATTGTGAGAAAATATTAATTCCTCCACCAATAACTTAACAATATCATTGTAAAATAAATTTTTTTTCAAATAATCATACACTATATTTCTACGAGTTTAATAGATTAATAATAAAATAAAACAAGTGCTATAATGGTATGTAATGAATATTAAATCACAACTATATAGTGAATTATACTGGAAAACAATGACATGGTGTGATTGCTTTTATACTAAAAAACAATGATAAGAGATTAATTGCTCCTGTGGTGAAATGGATATCACGATAGTCTTCGGAACTATTATTGGGGGTTCGAATCCCTCTGGGAGCGCCAATTTTTTTTCATTCAATGTATAAATATAATACTTACACATATTACCACTATAGATTTAACCTGTGTAATTAATGGAGTTGACACGTTACTTGAGGGCACTGGGATTCGAACCCAGAACCAACAGCTTAAGAGGCTGATGCTCTACCGTTGAGCTATACCCTCACATGATCTATAATTGTCTCATATAGTAGGCTTTATTTACAAGTGATCTAGGTCCGAGAGTAGGTAAGATATTTAACCTATTTTTTACATCCAAAATAAAATGAATAAATACAATATAGCAATCATAGCTAAAGATATACTAAACAAAGAAGAAACAGGTATTGAAAATTATACTATTAACATCCTTAAAGAATTTGATAAATATACTAATTTTAGCTTTACTGTATATATAAACCATAAATATGAAGGATACAAATACAAAAATATAAGATTCAAGTATATTAAAAATAAACCATTTTGGATGCACTTATATCTCCCTTTACAACTCAGAAAAGATAAACCAGATTTGATTTTTTCACCTATACCATCAATTCCATTAATCACACAAGTTAAATCTATAGTAGTGGTACACGATCTGTCATTCAAATATATGCAACAAAAAGGGATTAAAACAGCAAGGTTCTTTATTAAACATTCAATAGATACAGCAACAAAGGTAATAGCTGTATCTAACTTTACTAAAAATCAAATATTAAATAATTTTAAAATTAAAGAAGATAAAATTAAAATTATATATGAATCATGTGATAGAGATTTGTATACATTTGAGAAAAAAAAGCGAGTTTCAGGAGTATTAAAAGTCCTTTGTGTCGGAACAATAAATAAGAGAAAGAATTTTACTCATATAGTTAAAACTATTCCTGTACTAAAGAAAAAATTTAATACTGTAAAATTAACAATTATAGGAAAATTTGATGATGATTATGTTAATTTACAAAAGACAATTAAAGATTTAGGAGTAGAGAATGATGTAATCATAACAGGATACGTATCAAATATTAATTTAGTAGACTATTTTCATAAAAATGATGTATTTGTATATGCTTCAAAAGAAGAAGGCTTTGGAATCCCCATATTAGAAGCTTATTCTTCAGGTACACCAGTAGTAACATCCAACGTGTCTGCAACTAAAGAGATTGGAGAGTCTGCATCAGTTCTTGTAGATCCAAATAACTTTTTTGATATTGCAGATGGTATTATTGCAGCCTACAAAAATAGTGATAAACTAATACAATTAGGACTTATTGAAGTTAAAAAATATACATGGGAACAAACATCAAAAGAGATAATAAATCTGATATATGAAACTATTACTCTTTCCTAACATTTCTTACATGTCTTACTATAAGGAAGATTAGACCAAGTATAGTTACAATAAGTATATAGTTAGATAAAGATTCTATAATTTTTGCAAAATATTGCCAATGTGATCCAAATAAGAATCCTATGTAGGTAAGTACTATAGACCAGATTAATGATCCTATAAATGTATATAGAACAAATTTTTTGAAATTCATTCTAGCTATTCCTGCTGGAAAAGATATAAACGTTCTAAAAACAGGAAGAAACCTAGAAACCAGTATAGTCATGTCTCCATACTTTAAGAACCATAAGTGCGCAGTCTTAAGATCTGCCTTACTGATAAATAAATATTTTCCATATTTTTCTAAGAACTCTTCCCCGAGAGTTCCAATATAATATGACAATACAGATCCAAGAAGATTCCCTAATGTTCCAATGATAACAACTAGATAAAAATTTAATTTACCAAAAGATACTAAGAATCCAGAAAAGGTCATAACAACCTCAGATGGGATTGGAATATTTAAACTCTCCAGAGTCATAAAAAGAAAAATTCCTGTATATGAGAACTTAGTTATTATATGAATAATCAAGTTACTTATTGTAATAATAATACTACTAGACATTTTGGGTATATATAATATATAAAGAAGTATACAATATGATACAAAATTTTGATATAATGCGAGTTTATAATTAGATTAATGCATTATTAACTTAAATATACTATATACATACAAAATATGACAAAAATAAAAAAAGACAAAACCATAAAAAATGAGGGAATCTCTAAACCTCTTAATATTGATGATGAAGAACCAATAATAGGTGATGACAGAGAGGAGGATATGGACAATATATTTCTAGATGAAGATATTATAGTTGACACAATACCTGATGTTGCAATAGATGAGAGTACTGACGAAGAATTAATAGATATTCCTGAAATTCCTATAGTTACAGAAGACATTCCTAATATAGCATCAGATATTAAGGTTGTTAAGTGTGTTAATTGCAAAGAAGACGTTTTAGAAGCCGATTTTTGCCCAATATGTGGAAAACCTCTAAAAAAGAAGACAAAAGTTAAAAGAAATACTGATCTACTAGATACAGAAAGAGATACATTACATGACAATGATTTCTTTGAAGAAGAGGATGAATATATATCTAACATTACTTCTAAGCTCAAGGATGAAGAATATTATGAAGGGTAAAGAAACTACTAAAATCCAAGGATCTAAAAAACCTAGACTTAAAGAGTCAAAATCTACAGATATACAAATAACGAACACTAATAGAGGCGAAAAATCTAGTATTACATTTACTGTAAAAATTTCAAAAGGATTAATAAAGAAAACTGTAGATGAGGTAACTAATAACTATATAAAAAATACCGAGATAAAAGGTTTCAGAAAAGGAAATGCTCCTAGAGAACTAGTTTTCCAAAAATATAATGATATTATTTTTAAAGATTCATATGATAGGATTAATCATCTTATTAATGACTATATAGTGGATCAAATTAAAGATTTAATGAATATATCTTTAAATAAAGAATTTATTGAGGAGATGAGAAAAAATCACGATATAGAGTTAAATTTTTCAGGTTACACGAAACCTAAAATTAATAAAGTTAACTTAAAAAATATAAAAATACCAAGAAAAACAGCGGAGGAAGAATATGAGAAGACAGTAGAGACGTATAAGAATCCCAAGACAGATGAAGAAAAAAATGCATATGCTAATTTTATAAAGAATAAAGATGTATCTATAGAGAATATTTTAGATAATATGATTATAGAAGCAATCATAGATGCCATACTGCTGAAAAGAGAAGATATTCCAGAATATATAATTACTAATTATGTTACATCATCGATTGATAGAACAAAACAATTGACTGAAAGTAGAGGGATAGATATAAATGAATATTTCAAAGATATAGGGACAACATATGAAAAAGTTGTAAATAGTCTCGAACAGGATATAATAAAACAATTAAAATTAGATCTATTCATACAGGATTTTGCTGAAACTAATTCTATAACAGTAACTAAAGAAGATATAGAAGAGAGGTTATCTAGTTTTACTCCTGATCAAATTGACCAAATAAAAAATGACCAATCAGGTTTAGAAGAAATATTTAACACAATATTGTATAATAAGGTAATGATTGCCTCAGTTAATATTGTTAAAGGACCTAGGTCCGAAGGAAACTAATAATGAGTATTTTAATACCAACAGTAATAGAAAAGAGCTCTCAAGGAGAAAGGGCTTATGATATATATTCAAGACTACTAAAAGAAAGAATAGTTTTTTTAGGTGGAGTAATAGATGATGAGACTGCAAATCTGGTAATAGCACAACTTTTATTCTTGCAGAAAGAAGATACTGTCAAAGATATTTCAATGTACATAAACTCTCCTGGAGGTTCAATAGATGCTGGTATGGCAATATATGATACGATGAATCATATTCATCCAGATGTATCTACTATTGCTATAGGGATAGCAGCTTCCATGGGCGCATTCTTATTATCTTCTGGTAAAAAAGGAAAAAGATTTTCTCTCCCAAATTCTTCAATATTAATACATCAACCATTAGGTGGAGCAGAAGGACAAGCATCAGATATTGAGATTTCAGCAAGAAGAATATTGACTGCAAAAGATACTATTA
>JAJZKG010000052.1 GCA_021809565.1 bacterium
AATAATATTTAATAGGGCATTATGATAGATATAATAGATTACACAGTAATCAAAAAAAAGATAATAATCTGCGATCTTGACGGTACACTCACTGATAGTAAATTAGGCATAACAAAGGATATGTCAGAGAGTATAAAAAAACTTGTGGAGTTTCTCCCTTTGGCAGTTATTGGCGGCGGTACATATAAACAGTTTACTGAGCAGTTTGCAGCAAGAATAGGAAATGACGAACAGACTCTAGGCAGGATATATCTTTTTCCAACATGCGCCACTAGATTTTATAGGTATTCTATGAATAAATGGGATGAGGTTTATGCCGAGAGACTTACTGAAAACGAAAAGAAAAAAATAATTAATGCAATAAATACCGCGCTGGATATAACAAAAACAAAACCAGAAAGAATCTTCGGGGATATTATAGAAGATAGAGGAACGCAGATAACTTACTCAGGACTAGGACAAAAAGCACCGATAGAATTTAAAGTTGTATGGGACAAAACTCTTGAAAAAAGACAAAAAATTAAGAAAATATTAGAAAAAATTATTCCAGAGTTTGAAATAACTATAGGGGGAACTACATCAATAGATATAACACGTAAAGGGATAGATAAAGCGTATGGAATAAGAAAAATTTGCGAGTACTTTAACTATGACATAAAAGACTTATTATTTTTTGGTGATGCAATTTTTGAAGGAGGAAACGATTATCCGGTTAAGGCATTAGGCGTAGACTCCATAAAGGTAGAAAATTATAAAGAAACAATGGCATACTTTAGTAAAATAATAGAGATATTTGAAGAAAAAACAAGAATGTAACTCCGTTTTATACTATAAAGCCAATTTAGGAACAACTCTTTTTACAAGATTATTAAGTATTTCATTAATTTTAGGTTTATAGAAACTTATTATGTAATAAAGAGTTATGCTTAATGCAATTCCTGCAATTACATCTGTAAAGTAATGTAATCCCAGATACACTCTGCCGAATAACTCAAGAGCTAACCATATAAAGTACAGTATTCTTAAATATTTGTACGGTTTTAAGAAGAATATAAGACCAGTAAGTACTGAGGCATGATTGCTTGGAAATGAAAAGGTATTCTCACATCCAAGATTGTTTATCCAAGATAACTCAGATACATTGCATGGCCTAGGTTCCATTGTTAGCATTTTTATTATATCAGAAATTATAAAAAATACTATTCCTGCAACAATAAATGTATATACATTCTTATCTTTTTTAAGATATAAATATATTGCAAGCAATGGTATTACAATTAAAAATGATGAGGAAAGTGTAGAAAAAAGCGTATTTAGAAATGGACTTGATACAGATTTTACAAATTGAAATGCCCATATATTTATGTTTATATTGTAAGGAGCAAAAAATGATGTGAATGATAAAATATCCATAGTATCGTTTTTTAAATTAAATATATATTAGTATCGTTTTTTTATTTTAGATCTTGATTTTTTATTTGGATTTAAGTTATTTTTATCTTTATTATTCAATAACTTTATTTTATTTCTAAACCTTGGCTTTTTAACTTTTTTAATTACAAAATAAAATACGACTATCAAAATGATTATTACCAATATAATTAATAGTAAATATAATATAGGCAAACCTACCGGTTTTAATGCTGTTACTCCGACTATCTTAGCCACTCCCTGTTGTAGAATAGCACCACTTCCAGATAAGGTATTATTTGATAGTTCTATTGCCTGTAGTATTCCACTCCAGTGCATTCCAGGTTTATTTTTATTTGACGGCATATAAACCGTAACATTTAATGTTAATTGACCACCAGCAGGAATAGTACCATTCATTTGTGAAATAGAAAATGTTGGTGTGGTCGAGTTAGGTATGGTATTTAATGTGGGCAGTATTATTTTAAACTTTAAAGGTTGAGAACCTCCATTTATTAATGTAAACGGTAGTGAAGCACTGCCACCTATACTTGCATTAAAATTTAACTGTCCAGCAACCTCTCCGAATTGAGCATAACTAAAGTTAATAAAAAGAAAAGAAAGAAGAGAAAAAATAAAAAATAAACTAATTAAATGGATACGATTAAAGTTCATATGACCATTTAACAAGAGTTCTCAAAGGTTATAGTTTGAGTATATGTTCCAGGAGTTGTTCCACCAGGAACTTGTAATCCAAAATAGATAGTATTAGATGTTGAAGGTGTTGAAACTGTTGGCGCAGGTATTTGTATAGCTGTATCCACTAATGAAGCAGTTAAAGAAACTCCAGAGTATGAAGATTGAGATAGCCCATTATAGTTTGTTTGACCTACAACAAAGCTATTACTTCCTGAAGTCCAAGCAGTACCTTCTAAAAGAATATTTGCCGCTACGTTTCCACCATTATCGGTATCTGTTACTAGAACATTTGTATTGTATGAAGATGTTGGTGCCATATTTCCAAAGGTTATTGAGTTAGGAGAGAGTCCTATAAAACAAGCAGATGAAACCACTACATTTGCATTGACATTTGAATTTCCTGATGATGGATATATAAGTGGAAAAGATAAGTAGCCCATAATTGCTATAATTCCAGCTAAAATGCTTAATAATCCTAAACTCCTTTTTTCTAACATAATTAAAACCCAATAAATTATCAACTAAAACATTTATATAGTTATCTACCAATAGTACAACAAATAAAATAGACTTTATTTATATTATTTCAATAATATATTAATTAGCACGAGTTTTCAAAAGTTATAGTCTGTTGATATGTACCTGAGCTTGTTCCGCCAGGAACTCTAAGACCAAAATATATCGAGTTACTTCCAGTAGAAGG
>JAJZKG010000053.1 GCA_021809565.1 bacterium
CGAATAGATTTAAGGGAATAAAATACGGAGCTGATTATTATATACAAAAACCATTCGATCCGACAGAACTGAGAAGTTTAGTTACTATATTTTTAAAGAAAAAAGGCAAAAAGTTCGATCCTCTTATTGATCTCCCTAATGAGGAAAAAATTTCAGATGCAGTAGAAAAAGCATTAGTAGAAAAAGGTGATTACGAAATAGGAAGGTTGATGGTTGATGGACTTGCAGAGTTTGCTCAAAGATTTGGAAATGAGTCTGGAATTACGATATTGAGATTGGTTTCCCAATTACTTCAAGATGATGTTAAAGCAAATAAAGGCGATACTTTCGTAGGCTTCTTAAATGGAGATGATTTTGTCATTGCTGGAGAAAAAAATAATGTTTACAAGTTAGTTTCAAATATTAAAAATGAGTTTAACGCTGTTGAAAAATTCATATATCAAGGAGAAGGGTATAAACCAATAGAGTTAGGAATAGAAGATATTTACGGGGCAGAAAAACCAAAACTAATTCTTGATTATACCTCAATAGAAAAAGGGACACTGCTTAAAAGAAGGGAGGAGATTCTTAAAAACAAAGAAGTTAAAAGTGATAATAAAGATATAGGTTCTTATACATATGATGAATTAAGACACATGTTAGGAAGTAACGAACTTGACATAACTATAACAAGAGATCCTAACGGTGTACGTTTATCTGTTGGAAAAGGTAATAATCAAGAAGATTAGGTGTTATAATATCTGATATAGATACCTACAATAGAAATAGAAAGCACAGGACTATCATAGATTTACTTTTTATTGTTTTAGTATTATTTTTAATCATTATTTTCTTGAAAAGTACTGGAACAATATCTTCATTACTTTCAAGTTTTAATAACTCAATTACATCAACAAATTCCATTAATATTGGAAATATAAACATAACTACTAACAATACTATAATACCAGTAAATAATGAAAACATCACACAGTTAGATAACTACTCATTATCGTTAATAAATAAAGACAGAGAAAAGTACGGGCTTAAACCTGTTGCCCTCTCAGATCTTTCATCTGCGCAACAACATGCTGATAGCATGCTGAGTAATTCGTATTTTAGCCATTGGGACTTATATGGTATGAAACCCTATATGAGATATACTCTCTTAGGAGGGAAGGGATATGTGCAAGAAAATATAGCAGTTGAAAAAAGTTCTTTATGTTCAAATATTAGCTGTGTAGGAAATATAAACGTTACAAAAGCAATAGCAAATATGGAGTATAGTATGATGTATAATGATTCTATATGCTGTAATAATGGGCACAGAGACAATATATTAAATCCAAATCACAATTATGTAAATATAGGTGTAGCATTTAACTCTAGCACAGTTTACTTTGTTGAAGACTTCACTAATAATTATATAAACTGGTCAAACGGATCTCCAGCCTACCTAAATACTAATGGAGTTTATCTTTTCGGTAACTTAACTGATGGACTATTAATAAACTCTATTTATATTTCATACGATAAATTGGTAAATTACACATCTTCTACAGTTCCTTCAGTTCCTTATAGTTTCGGTACGACTGTAGCTGGAGTAGTGCCTAAAAGTAATTACTACTATCCAAACTTAACTACAATAGTTGCAAATTATTATTATACAAAAAACAACACATTCAAGATAAATTTTGTTCTAAACTCATTAATCAAAAAATATGGTCAAGGCGTTTATACTGTAATAACCTCAGTTCAAAACAAAAGTACGGGCTCTACATTTATAGCTTCTGATTATAGTATCTTTATAAATAGCACTTATCAGTCATACATTCCCAGAAATGTATAATCTATCTCTTTTTATTTTTTGTTTTCTTTTTTGATAACTTTTTAGCTTTAACCTTTCCACTCCGTTTTGAAGTTTTTTTATATACTACTTTGTTTTCATCTTCTAAAAGTTCATTTATGTGGGATTCATCTACTGGTCTGTCATCCCCACTACTCTGTAAAGCCTCGCTCTCAATCATTCCCATTTTGAGCATACTCTCTACTTCCTGGGCCCTTCTTAAAGCCTTTATTTTTTTGTCATTATTTTTTGACAACTACTTCACCAAACCATAATAAAATATTAACCTATATATAATATACAAAAAGCAACTTGTATTTTAATATAATTATTAATTTACTAATTTTCATAAAATTATTTGGTAAGTTATTAATATTCTTTTGAAATAATATATTATGGGCTGATTTTTAAATGATAGAATTCAAAAAAGAACCTTATACTGTAGAAGAGAGTCTATCCTGTTTGAATATATTTATAAGAAAATGGTTTGAGTCAAAATACAAAACATTAACACCACCACAAAGGTATTCATTTAAGCTAATAAAAGAAGAAAAAAACATACTAATCACTGCACCAACCGGAAGTGGAAAAACGTTTTCTGCCTTTACCGGAATACTCAGTGACCTGATGGATTTATCCGTTTCAAATAAATTAGAAGATAAAATTTATTGTATTTACATATCTCCTCTGCGTGCATTAAACAATGATATTTTCAGAAATCTAAATGAACCATTAGAACAAATATTCTCCAAATTATCAATACCGCTTAAGAAAATAACTGTCGGTATAAGAACTGGGGATACTCCTCAAAAAGACAGACAAGCAATGCTAAGAAAACCGCCAAATATTTTAGTTACAACTCCTGAAAGCTTGGCAATATTAATAAACTCTCCAAAGTTTTTAGAAAATATGAAATCAGTTAAATATCTAATGTATTATAAGCATATGATT
>JAJZKG010000016.1 GCA_021809565.1 bacterium
TTAAAGTTTTATTGAAAAATGCTTGGAACAACTGGAACAACTGGAACAGAATTAGTAGTTTGTAGGCTCTACATATTATTGATTTTGTTCCAACTGTTCCAACTGTTCCAGTAATTTTTTATAAAGAAATTATTGATAATTTTCTTCGTCTGTATTCAGGTCTTTAACATTTTGTAATGCTTCGGCTTCATTTTTTTCATAATCCTCTTTTGAAATAAAATCGGATAATGCTGGTGTTAGTATAGTTAACGCCCCTTCCTGTTCTAATGTATTAGCTATAACACTACCTATATATTTACTTAATAAACTGGCTCTTTCAGGTGTCATTCCCCTTAGTAATATTTCAGTATATATATTTTTATCTTCATATAATATATCATCACCAATCCAATAGCCTTTTCCAGCCCACGTAGACGTACCACCTAAAACTTCGCTTATTTTAGCCATAATATCGGCTATAATATCGGGTGATACTTTTGTTCCGTCATTATAATATCTTGGTATAAATAATTTAAGCATAAAATCCGTTGGAGCATCCTCTTTTATAAAATTTTTAAGTTTATCTGTAGATAATTTATTCTGAAAAATATTTGATGCCTTTATTGCCATATCTTCATTAACAGTTTCAATTTCTTTTGAAGAAGGAATAATTTCCCAATGTCCATTAACTCTTTGATAATTTGCCATAGGTAAGTATTATATTGTTATATAAAAATAGTTAGTTTTAAAAGATATTATCAACTTGGTCTTTTAAAAAGTTTCTAATATTATCAAGCTGTCGAAATGTTATATTACGATATACAGGTCTTTCTTTAATTGCCTTAATCATACTCTGGAATTTTTCATTGTCTTCAACTCCCAGTTCTTTCGCCAACTTAATATATGGTAAAACATCGGTTTCAAATCCGAGATTTTCTTCATAGTCTGTTGCATAATTTGTATCTTCCAATGTATCCAGCCTTGCAAGTGCTTCTGCTTTTGTTATTGCCATACTACAATATCTTATCACACTATTTAACTTTTTACTTTTTGTACATCATTTTATGTAAAATAACAGATTGCTTTGCCAATAATTCAAACATACCAATCAAATCCTGTGTGTTAGGATAAAATTCGGATAAAAGTACAGGTATGGAGTGCATATATTCTTTATTGTTAATTTTGAATTTAGATAAGATATCTTGTATTTTCTTTGCATCGTCAAGCACTTCTTTAATTTCTTGTTTTGCATCTACCATAATTCTTTATTGTTTAACATTATAAAAATACTTAATACAAAAACAAGATTTATATATTCCTTATAAATATACATTTGATACGAATGGAAATAAGAGGATATAAAATAGAACCTAATGCAGACCTTAGATATGCAGACCTTGCTGGTGCAGACCTTTGCAATGCAGACCTTACTGGTGCAAACTTTACTGGTGCAAACTTTACTGGTGCAAACCTTACTGGTGCAGACCTTAGTTATGCATATCTTAGCGGTGTAGACCTTAGTTATGCATATCTTAGCGGTGTAGACCTTAAAAATGCAGACCTTAGCGGTGCAGACCTTACTGGTACAGACCTTAGCCGTGCAGACCTTTGCAATGCAGACCTTACTGGTGCAGACCTTAGCCGTGCAGACCTTAGAAATGCAGACCTTAAAGGCGTAAACCTTAGAAATGCAGACCTTAATGGTGCAAACCTTGAAGATGCAGACCTTGCAAATGCAAATCTTACCAATGCAGACCTTAGAAATGCAAACCTTATATATACAAACCTTAGTAATGCAACGCTTTTCAATGTAAAGCTTACCAATGCAAACCTAAGCTATGCACTACTTATTAATACAGACCTTAGAAATGCAGACCTTAGCTTTGCAAGCCTTTATAGTACAAATCTTATTAAGGCAGATTTCAGTGGTGCGAATATTAATAATGCAGATTTTTATAATGTAATAATACAACTTTATAATAAAATATTTTATCTTCATAATTAATTTTTCCATAACAACTTTTATATACTTTTTACCAATATTGTTTTATGACAGATATAACATTAGTATCGGTGAGAGATATATTAGCAATAATAAATTCCGATGTGGAAATGGAATTTGAAGGATATTATAAATATTCTTTTACATATGTAGGTAAATTTGTGTATAACAATGAGGAATATACTATAAAACATTCATTTGGTGGATATCCTGATGATATATATAGAATATCATTGGATAAAAAAATGCTCTTATCCGAATTAATAGAATATGGAGATGAAGAGAGCGATTTTACACATATTACAAAATCTTAATCTTAGCATAACAAACTTTATATACTTTTTTGGAATATACATTTGATAGAAATGTGGAAATTTAAAGAATTGAGATTGATAGAAAGATATGGATTTCCTGACGGAGATTTTGCAGTATTTGAAGAAACAAAAAAGGGAAAGAAAACAGGTAATGAAATAACAACTCCTGCATATATACATAATACATCTGGGAGTGACTTTATGCACGCTATGGGAGCAAACAGTCCAGTTGATTATCTAAAACTGAAAGGTAGAAAGGTAACAATAAACAGAGATATCGATGAAACCGATGAATTTTCTGCCGTTATAAAAATAACTATGAAAGGTATAGACGGACAACCCCACGTTTTCGCTTTTTTTATAGATGAGATTGAAGAAGATTGGGATACAGACTATGCAAAAGCCTGTTCTACTTCAATCTGATTTTTACTAACATAATCTTTATATACCTTTTTTAGATATACAATTGATAAAAATGGAAATAGAAAAAAAACTATGGTATATAAATAAATGCCCCGATTGTACTCCTGCATTGCTTGAGAAAATGCCAGATAAAGTTAAACAGATGTCCGATGATTATCTATATGTCTGTCTTAGTTGTGGATTTTCTTTTACAACAGAAGATTACCAATAATTTTTTTGATAACCATATATCAATCATATGTTAATTATTATTATATACTTATTCAGGATTACTGTATGATAACAATGTATAAAGCAAATAAGAAAGCAAAAAGTGACGATGTAGAAGTGCGTGTTACTTTAGTTTTATCCTATGGTCAGTCTGGTGTGTCTAATTGGAAATATGAAGAAATAGTACAGGACACAATAGATAGTTTTTTATTTTCTAAAAAAGATAGTATTGTAGATATTGAAGTAATTGAAAACTAAAGTTTATACGACAGAAGATTACCAATAATTTTCTCATAACAACTTTTATATACTTTTTTTAGATATACAATTGATAAAAATGGGATATAGCTATAGTGAGAAAGAATTTGCACGGTTAAATGCTATGCAGAAAAAAGAAAGTAGGCTCTTAGAAATGTACATAGACGGATATTCATTTAATGGTAAATATATATTTCTTGTTTCAGATAATAAGATGCCTAAGTGGAATGTTACCGATGTAAAATATTGGGAATTAGATAGAAGCTGGTCAATAGAATTTAGGAGTTTTAAGTCCGCATATGAGTTTTGTTTAACTCATAATGAGGAAATAACTCCACAAAATTAATCAGTATCTAATTTATCTTTTAATTTGTCAATTAATATTTTATTAGTTTTTAAAAGTTGATTATATTTTTCACGTAATAGTGCTAATTCGTTTTGTATTTCAGGATTAATATTTTTTCCATTAGACATTTCCAATAACACCCTTTTAATTTCCGATGAACCCCCGAAATATTCCATTACCTTATTATACTCATCTAAACCGTATGTTATCGTTATTCCCTTATGCACTGTCCTATATCTATAATATGACGGTGGATAATGTTTTTCTTCAACCATATTTTTCACCATTTTTTTATCATTTATCTATATATTTTGATATGTCATTACATATGTAAATATTATATTTTGATATGTAAATATCTCATTTCTTTAAGGGATATAAACCCTTGAGTATTTTTTTATTGATTTATTTTTACAGTTAAAACACTTCAAAAATAAATACATATGTAAATATTATATTTTGATATGTAAATCCATATACCCGCATTAGTTTTTTAACGATATTTTGATTTTCCACAATAATAGAAAACTGTCAAAATACATATGTATTTTGATATGTATTTTAATATGTATTTAATAGTCTTAGTATATGCTCTGTTATCCTATTTTGATATGTAAATATCACGCTCTTTAACCATATATAAACTCTTAAAGAATTTTCAAGGTCAAAATAAAATACATATCACTTGAATATTGCCAGTATATTCCCAGCATATCAAAAAACTAATGCTGGTATATGGCTTTGCATACCAATTTACATATCAAAATACATAGGCATTTTTTCTAATATTTACTATAGTCATTTTTTAGGTTTTAAAATTGATTATAAAGTTTAAAAATTTTAAACTATGCTTCAAAAGTTATAAGTCGTATAATTTCAAAATTAAAGATGCTAATTACCGTTTAATACGGTTAGAAATTATCCGTATTAGTAGTGTTTAGTATATTTTATCATTAAAAGTACTCACATAGTCTTAAATCAATTCTAAATTGGTCATAAATAAAAATAAAGAAAAAAATTATTTGAATGCTATAAAATCAACTGGTACATTGATAAATGCTATTTTCCGTATTGCTGAAAATTCCATTGTACCGATTGTATGTTTACTCCCCGTTCTAAAATATAGACATTTACCGTCACTTCTGATATTGGTAATATCCCAGAATTGTATTGCGTGATTGATTACTACTGTACCAATAGGCATAATTTCTGTCTCAAACACAAATTTTCCATCTTTCACACACACACTTTTTCGGTCAATACCAATAGAGTTTTCCAGTTTATCATACAATATCAAATTTTTTTCATCTGTTCTCATTTCTATCAAATGTATATTCTAAAAAAGTATATAAGAGTTGTTATGTTAAAAATTTAAAAATAATTTAAACTAAATTTCGGATGTATCAAGCCCGTATTCGTCAAGCATTTCAACTATCTCTTTAGGCAGGTCAAATACACCGTCATAGTCTACTACTTTTTTACCTACTAATTCAAGACATATGTCCGCATAGTCTATATCCTCACCATTACTTGATACAAACCATTCTACAAATAGATATTTTGTTCCCTCTTCTAATATTGCTTCATTATGGCATTTTCCATAACTATCTATTGTACCATAAATAGTATCCCTACTCACTTCACTATCAAATTCTTTCTTTGCTAATATTTTTCTATCTGTTCTTTCCATTTCTATCAAATGCATATTCTAAAAAAGTATATAAGAATTGTTATGGTAAAAAAATTAAAGTTTGCCTATAGGCATATTATTTTCTTTTAAATAATCTTTAAACTTATCATTAGGGATAACATCTGGATAATAGCCTCTATCCATAATTACATCGATAAGCATATTTTGATGTACGGTTGTTGTCTGTGAAAAATACTTATCTGTCATAAAATAAAATAATTCATCGCAATTTCCTCTGCCCCTAACAGCGATTGGAGTAGAATATGAATACAATACTGTTCTTTTGCTTATCTTATTTGTATAGTCTCCAATTATTTTATGGGAAAAAGTTTCTATATGCATAGAACCCGTATGGTTTTTGCCATTTACATAGCCCTTTACAAAATCTTCTATCACTTCTCTATTTGCTAACGTTTTCATTTTTATCAATTGTATATCTAAAAAAGGTATATAAAGGTTGTTATGGTAAAGTGTTTAATGTAAAATAGATTTAGATTGGATTACTGGTGCTATGATACCACAAAAAACACAACAGTCGTCATAAAATTCGTGTTCACCATTTTCACTTTTGTCACATACATCATTAATGGTAAATATTACTTCACGCTGATTAGGAAATGAACCCCAGCACTTATATACTTCAATTAAAGCGTTGGGAGCGGTATCTCTTTCCTTAAAAGCTCTTTTTACTGCATTTTCTATAGTCTTATATCCCTTAACCGCAAACATTTTACCGTAATATCTGGCTCTTGGGTCAATCCAGCACTGTTTCCCTATCCAATGTCCATTTACAACAATCTGATATCTTATGTTTTCCATTTTTATCAATTGTATATCTAAAAAAGGTATATAAAGGTTGTTATGGTAAAAATTATTTTTTAATATTAACTCTTCTATTAATTTCTAATTCGTATGGTATGCCAATTATATTATCATTAGTATCCCAATTGTTATCATTAATATTCCAATCATTTAATTCTATTTTTTTAATAATATAGGCATTATAACCTTCTAAATAATTAGTCATTAATCCATATTTTTTCAATCCCTCAATGGCTTTCTTTTTAGAAGAATATACAGAAATATCTTGTAATTCTCCATTATCACCCGTCACTACACCGATAACATATACATATTTTTCCATTTTTATCAATTGTATATCTAAAAAAAGTATATAAAAGTTGTTATGGTAAAAAATTAAAATTTTATTCTTCTATTACCAATAAATATTACGGTATTTTTAAGATTTGTATATGTAAAGTTTACATTGTAAAAATCTGCTCCTTTAAGATTTGCTCCTTCAAGGTTTGCACTGCCAAAGTCTGCATTACTAAGATTTGCATTTTCAAGGTCTGCACCTCTAAGGTCTGCACCGTTAAAATTTGCATCTGTTAAATCCGCTCTTCTAAAGTCTACGTTTTGAAGATTTGCATAAAGAAATTTTCCATTTATCAAGTTTGCATCTTTAAGAATTGCATTAAAAAAATATGCATCTGTGAAATCGGAATTAGTCAAATCAGCACCCCTAAGGTCTGCATTCGTGAGATTTGTATTATTAGCTTTTGTATTGGACAAATCTGCACCACTAAGGTCTACAGATTGAAATAAACCAAATTCAAGGTCTGCCCCTTCAAAGTTTACGTTTCTAAGGTTTGCATTATACAGGCTTGCTTCTCTAAGATTTATATTCCTAAGGTCTGCATCCCTAAAATTTATATTCTTAAGATTTACATTGTGAAGGTCTGCATTACTTAGATTTACATTACTAAGGTCAAGCCTTTCAATTCTTTCTTTACTTATTCCATATTCTATCAATTTTTTTATGGTCTTTGTTTCCATAATATGATATTCTAAAAAAGTATATAAGAGTTGTTATGAGAAAATTAATTATGGAGAAAAAATGCTTTATCATTAAGTAGTACCGATACATTGTAAAAATTTGCATCGCTAAGGTCTGCATTGCTAAGATTTGTATTTCTAAGGTCTGCATCTTTAAGATTTGCATTACTAAGGTCTGCACCAGTAAGGTCTGCACCAGTAAGGTCTGCATAGCTAAGGTCTGCATAGCTAAGGTCTGCATAGCTAAGGTCTGCATAGCTAAGGTCTGCATAGCTAAGGTCTGCACGGCTAAGGTCTGCATAGCTAAGGTCTGCATTGTTAAGATATGCATAACTAAGGTCTGCACCCCTAAAATATGCATAACTAAGGTCTGCAAATGGCTCTATTTTATATTCTTTTATTTCCATTTCTATCATATGTATATCTAAAAAAAGTATATAAAAGTTGTTATGGTAAAAATTAATTTATTATGTTCTGTATATATGACTGATAAGTAATTTCAATTCCATCTATTGATTTGGTCATTATCTGCACATTGTATTTATCTTTTAGTTGCGAATATTGAAGTATACCTTCAAACATCAGTCCTTTCCAGTTTTCTCCTTCTGTTGTAACTACTATAGGCACTCTTTTCGGTAGTTTATCAATGTTTTTCTTTCCTATTTCGTCAGAATTAAAGGCTGTTCTCCCGTCTACATATCCGATTATATATCTATATGTTTCCATAGTATGACATATCTAAGGACAATATAAATGTTGCGTTTTTTCTCTTGCAAATCTTTATATAATTATGAATAATACTGTCATATGGGAAAAGAAAATATATTCAGTAAAGCACATACTCTTTTGGAGTTAGAAGATATGTATATGATAGCCCTGAAAAATAAACAGTTTTCGGAAGAAATGCTTGAACAAGATTATGCAGAAATGAGAAAGAAACTATTAGGAACGGTAGAAATAGAAGAACAAGTTTCAAAAAGAAAAACGTCACCGATAAAAAGTATTACAGGTTACACTAATTCAAAATTAGAATTATCACTGGCTTGGGTTAAAGGAAATACAGAATTACCCAGTTTCAACCCCGTTCTTAGTCACGAAAGATATAGTTTTCCTTCAAGTACCATAGTTATTTATGACTTGGTAACAAACGGTGCATATTTTAGAGATTATATTCCTTCCATTCAGAATAATAAATTGGTAATAAAAATTTCTAATAAAATGCGTGAAATAGTAAACATAGAGCAAGACATTGAAATCAGAATTGAAGAAGGAGAAGAAGTACAACTGACAGAAGGTTACTATTCAGAAAATTATATAACAGAAAGAATAATAGGAAAAAATTCTATTGCTGTGGTTCAGACACTTCTTATTAATCCTAATACAAATCATATTAAATGGAAAATTATCTCAATGTTCGCTTATCATAATAATGAATTGGAACAAATAAAATTCACTACTGATTAAAAAATATTTTTAAATAAAACCATCATACTTTTTAATTTTTATTATAGCGAAATCATCTATATCTAATAGCTTTCCTATTCTGCCTAAAGTTTCCGATGTATGTAATTTTACTCTATATATATCATCCGTACCACCGAATATAATTTCTATATCATAGCCCTGCTCTTTATACATAAATATTCTATTATATGTAAACATATATTTATAATATTCGGTAAAATGTAGCAGTAATTCAGGATAATCCTTATATATATCTGACGCTCTTAATTCTTCTACCGTTTCTATTTCTGTTAAATCCATATTTCAACATTACTTAGTTGTTATTAAGCTTTTTCCTTTGGAGCTTTAATCTTATCCCGCATTCTCATCTTATCCATTTCATTAAAAACTGCATATATAATAAAAGTTGCTAACGTTTCTATTTCTGTGATACTCATAAAAATATATTGCGAAGATAAATAAAAAATGTTGGTAAAAAATTTCTTAATTATTGCTTATGAGAAAGCTGAAAAGAAGTATCGTCTTTATTATCTTCATCTACAAATTCAAAATTAAATCCTGATGAAGAGGGAGTAAACGTTCTCTTTCCTAAAGATTTCGGATTTATTTTTACTGATAGGAAATCGGTCTCTTTCATTTGTCCTGTATCTCTGTCTTTTATTTCTGTTACATGTTTAAATTCTACAATACTTTCATAATGTCCAAGTTCTCCTTTCTCTGGAAACTGTTCCTTAAAAGCCTGTATTTGCTTTATCAACATTTTTCCCCCTGCTGATGTTTCTGATATTGAAATCATAGGGTCTTCTTCACTTTTTGGAATAAATCTGTACTGGTAGCCCGAAAATTTTCTGTTTCCCTGTGTAGTTTTTCCTTCGACAAATTTCCGATAGAAACCACTTATTGGTATTTCCAATACTTCTTCTGGTGCAAGCTTGTCCATTATAGACTTACCTGACATCATCATCCTTTTTGTTTCGACATTTGTTTCTGTCATAATAGTACATCCTATCCCTATATATAAGGTTTGCGACACCAACGGTAATTACTAATTTTTATCAATTTTTTAACTGGAACAACTGGAACAACTGGAACAGAATTAGTAGTTTGTAGGCTCTACATATTATTGGTTTTGTTCCAACTGTTCCAACTGTTCCAGTGAAATTGTTTAAGCTTAATTTATTATATTACATAAATTTATATAATATATATGCATATAGAATTATGGCTTCTAAAAAGTTAAACCCAAGAAAACTTGAAGATAGATTAAAACAACTTGGAATTGATATGGAAGCAAAAAAGAAGCTTAAAACATATATTCTAAAACATCAGGGATATAAGTGTGCTATTTGTAAAAAAGATTTAAAACGTGAAGAACCAAGAAATATACATTTAGACCATTCACATAAACCACCCTTTGAAATACGTGGAGTATTGTGTAGTTTCTGTAATAGATATATATTAACACAAATGAATGAAGGGAGACCAGAATTGTTTAAGAACGCATATACATATCTTACCTCAAATAAAATATGGATTGAAAAATTATTGGAAACTGTTAAATCCGAATAACAACATTTATTAACCCAATCATAATATAGTATTATGAATTATGAACACTATATAAAGGATATAAAACAATTCATGAACATTGAAAAAGATAGTATTGATAAGTTAATCGATATTCTCAAAGATATCTATTTGGATGGTTATGAAGAAGGCAAGCAATCGGGATATGAAACTGGTATTGATATAGGTTATAACAATGGTTATGAAACAGGACATAATATTGGAAATATTAATGGCTGGAACGCTGGGTATGACGCTGGCTATGGAGATGGCTTAAAAGCTGGTAAAAATAATACTCCATTACCAATGTAATACCTATAACAAAACTTATATATTTCTATGTTATATAGTATTATGTCAACAATGAAATATCCAAAAGTGGTATCAAGAGATGTTTTAAACAAATTTACTCTTGCTAACAATGGATTATTCTATATTGAAGAAAAATACGATGGTAGCCAGTTTCGTTTTGGAATAGATAAAGAAGGCAATCGTTGGTTTGGCTCTAAAGAAGTAACATATTCTGATGTACGTTTACCAGATAAAATGTTCGTAAAAGCAGTGGAAAAAGCAAATCAGGCATTAGATATATTAGAAAAAACAGAAAAAATTGATAACTATTATATCTTCTTTTCTGAATACATTAAAAGTCCTAAACACAACACTTTAACATATGATAGAGAACCACGTAATAATTTAGTCTTGTTTGATATTGTAAAAGATGGAATATTTTTAGAACCTAATAATGTCAGGCATATGGCATCGAAAATGGATATTGAACCTGTTTCCTTACGTGAGATATTAGATAGGTTTCCTACTTTTGATGAAGCTAAATCCTTAATAAATACATCATCACTGGGTGGTACGAATATGGAAGGAGTTGTTATAAAAAACTATGACATTATGCTTGAAATCAATGGACAGATAAGACCTTTAATATATAAAATAGTACGTGATGATTTTAAAGAACTTAATGATAAGGAATGGAATAAGCATTCAAAAGATAACGATGTAATAAATAAGATTGCGTCTGCTTTAAATAAAGAAGCTATATTTAGGAAAGCTGTACAGCATTTAAATGACTCTGGTCAGGCAACAGGAGAAATGAAAGATATGGTTAAACTTATTCCTTTAGTTTATAAAGATTTATATGAAGAATATCAACCAATCATTGAAGACATATTATTTAAACATTTCCAAAAAGACATTGAAAAGACAATAATTCATGGATTACCAGAATATTATAAACAAATTTTATATAATAAAGTAGAATCTACCTTCAATCAATAGAAACCCTTAAATATACTTGCTTAATATAGTATTATGTTTAAGGAAATAATAAAAGACCTTATTTTTTATGAGGGAGAACATTCCGAATTTTCTTATGCTTCGGAAACAGAGTATTGTCAACGAAAATTATGGTACAAAAGAATGGGATTTCCATCACATCATAATTTCCCAACAGAAATAAATTTTAAACAGGGAAATGCAATACATGATTTAGTACAGACATTATTTGAACAAACAATAGCTCCAA
>JAJZKG010000007.1 GCA_021809565.1 bacterium
TATAGAATAGACGAAATTAAAGAATATAGTACTAATGAGATTTCCTCACGTTTAGAGGATTTATTCTCTGGTATATCTATAATCACAGGATTTGTTTTCTAATATGGATAATCCACTAGATAGTAAAAAAGTAGTGCTAATAGAAAAAAAGTATGGTGGAATATTAGTATCCTTAACTGTTCAAGCACAGGATAGGGCTAATATTATTATACAGACAAATTATCTAATTCCTGGTTATAAACATGATGGTTCTCTTATAAACGATGATATCAGTGATATATTAGTTGGCAGAAATGTATTTTTAATATCTTTAGAAAAAGATATATCTCAATATTTAAGAGTGTTGGGAGAAGACATTAAAATAGAATTTTCTAAACTTAAAAGGGCGGAAAAGATTGATATTGATAATTTAAAACATATTATAATAGAATATAAAGAACAGGCAGAAAATAAGAAAATAAAATTCCATGATGATTTAGAAAATTTACAAAAAACCGCAGATGGAGATATTTATACTTTTGACAGAATAGTTGATAGATTAAGAAAGAATGGATTTATACTAAACAATGATAAACTATCTGAACTAAGAATAAAATGTTACTCTCAACATATTCAATAGTGTAATTCTATTGATATAAGAATCTCATAAATCAGTTTTTTATTATATAAAATTATATGAACACACTAACTATAGTTTTTGTATAGTTAGTAGTCTTACTCTATTGCATGCAATTTATTTAATGTATCCATGACTATACATTTGATTTAGATGATATATGATTCCTCATTTTATCATAAGTTTCTTTATTAATTTCTCCTTTATCTAGTCTTTCTTTTAATATATTTATTGCTTTCTTTTTTGCTTTCTTATTATATTTATCTAAATCAGAAGTTGTAAGATTAGATATTAGAAAAATAGATATGTATATAATACCTACAAGTAGTGCTATATATATGATTGTGTTAATAATAGAATATGCTAACATTTATTTTTCTATAGTATTTTTTAATATTAAATATTCATCGTCTGATATCTCTCCTTTTGCATATTTTTCATAGAATTCAAATAAATCTTTATATTTCTTGTTTTGCATCAATTCTTTGTAGATATAATTATTAGATTTTATTGTGTAAGATATGAAAAAAATATAAAATGTTAATAAAGCTGTTATTAGTATTATTATAAGTATTAGTGGTATCATTGCTTTTGTGTGTCCAAAATTAATTTATATATAATTATAGTAAGTGAATAAAAGTATTTTTGCAATAGTAGTATCAAGAGTTTTTGATTTTTATATAGTTGTTCCTATAATGTCTATAATTCTACTTTTGAATTTTGGAATTTCCAAATTCTACATTGCTGGACCTATACTTATTATGATTCCTCTCACATTGTTTTTAATATTTTTGATTTTTCAAATAAGAAAGACTGGAATTGACAATATCGATTTTGATTTAAGCAATATACATGATAGGATTATATCTTCTTTTATTGTAACTTTATGGCTTTTAGCTAGTGATATAGTTTTATCTATATATGGAATTAATGAGGAATTACTACACATCCTTTATCTTTTTACTATAATCATAGTATTTGCTACTTTAATAACATTATTTTGGAAAATTAGTTTTCATGCTATAATGATCACGACGCTGTTTGTCTTAGTACTTATATTTTATAAAGAATATTCTATAATAGTGGCTTTATTAATCCCTGTGGTATGGTTTTCTAGATTGGTTTTAAAAAAACATGATATTTATCAATTAATTGCTGGAAGTCTCTTAGTATTAGTATTATTTTCCGTATTTTATAATTTTGGTCTTATAATGATAAAATAGTTGTATGGAGAGGTCGCATAGTGGTCTAGTGCGCTGGCTTGGAAAGCTAGTATACCTTTGTGGTATCGAGAGTTCGAATCTCTCTCTCTCCGAGTAACATGTACACTATTCAAGGTCAATATTGAGAAGTTGGAGTCTTAGGTTTTACATGTGGAGAATTATTTACATTGATCTTTGTATTTTTTACTGTTGTTCCTGTTATTGTCTTTTGTTTCCAACCTAAATAAGGGGAGTTTGGGTAAAATATATAATATATAAATCCTCCAACTATCATACCTAATATGAAGAAAAAGACTGCTATTATTAATTTTGACTGAGCTAAACCTTTTTTCATATATTTACATTTTACACCTATTTTATGAAATTATTAAATTTTTGTAAAAAATCTCTAATGTTATCTTGTATAGTAGTATCTATGATTTCTCCATTGTCTGAAAATACATTTTGAGCGTTAGGGATAAATAAATCTGGTTTTGACATAGTTCTTGTATTTAGTGCTGCAAGGACTGGGCGTAGTTGTATCTGTGCTCTCGCAGTACCAAAATATCCTCCTGAAGCACCGCATATGCATACAGGTTTATTATCTAGTGGTTTTTCTACTCTTGATAACCAGTCAATAACATTTTTAGTTATTGCTGAGAAAGAAAAATTGTATTCTGGAGTAGCAATAATTATTCCCTCAGCATTCTTAATTTGTTTTCTCAATTTACTAATTATTTCTGGGGGATCATTTTCAAGATCTTGATTAAAAAGTGGTATTTCTGATATATCAAATATATTAATATTAAATATATCTTTCCCCAACGAGATCATGTTGTTAAGTAACATTTTATTATATGAATTTTTCCTTAATGAGCCTGCAAAGGCTAAAATATTTGGGTTTTCCATATCAATATTATACTATATTTTGATATTTTTTTCTCAAAATTAAACACAACTCCAACAAAATTTGAAAGAGCTTATATTTATATGATTTTAATAATTAGGCTTAATTATTTTTTAGTTTATTCAATTCTTCAAGTAATTTCTCATTATGTCCTTCAATTCTGTACATTTGTTCAGCAAGGAGTTGTGAGTGTCTGTTTTGTAAGTTCTGTCCTACAAGAATAATAGGAAGTAGTACTAATTGAAGAAATATAGTCGATGTCCATAAGACATATTGTAGAGGGGTTGCTCCTTTAAAAGGGAATCCTGCAAATGCTATTACTGCAAACACAAAAGCACAATACATTGTGCCAACTATAGTGGTTATATATAAAGCTATCTTATCAAGAAATGATAATGAATCTTTATGTCTATGATTTATATTTTCAGCCATATTTAGTTTATATAATTTATTTTAGTAAATTATACACTTTTTAATCAATTAGGTGTAGAACCTTGCGTAGGTATACTTTAATATTTGGGAGACTAGGAGTCGAACCTAGACTTACTACGTCCAGAGCGTAGCGTTTTGCCATTAAACTATCTCCCAACTAATACATTTATGATTATACTTGAGAATTGGTTAAAACAACAAATATTAGTTATTAATTAATATTAGTAATCTTTCTTTAACTTTTTCTCGCCCTAGTACACTCATAGTATCTATTAGTGGAGGGGAGGCTTTTCTTCCTGTTATTGCTAGTCTAATAATCATAAAAAAATCTCCAATTTTATAATTATTATTAACTGCATATTCTCTCATAATCTTTTCACTTTCTTCATTGATTCCGTATTCGTCTATTATTTGTATTATACTTTTTATTATTTTATTAACATTATCTTTACTAAATATTTCATAGATTAAATCTTTTGGAATATCTATATCTTCAATGAAAAAACTTATTAGATCATTAATTTCAGATAATTTTTTTATTCTATCTTGTGTAAGTTTTAGGATGTTTTCTAAATAAGAATTTTTTATATCTTTATATTTCAAATATGGTGTTATTAATTTTTTTAAATTTAATATGCTCAGTTGTCTTATATAGACACCGTTAATCCAATTTAGTTTATCTATATCAAATATTGGGCCACCCTTTGTTACTCTATCAAAAGAAAAGTTTCGTATGAATTCATTCATTGAAATTATTTCTTTCCCATCAGGTGATGACCAACCAAGTAGTATTAAATAATTAATAAGGGCTTCTGGCAGATATCCCTCTTCTTTATACCAATTTATAGAAGTATTATTATGTCTTTTAGATACCTTTGACTTATCTCTATTTCTAAGTAAAGATAAATGTGCAAAGTATGGAATATCCCAACCAAAAGCCTTATATATGAGTATATGTTTAGGTGTAGATGATATCCATTCTTCTCCTCTAATAATATGAGTTATTTCCATTAAATGATCATCAATTACAACAGCAGCATGATAAGTCGGGTATCCATCTGTTTTTAATAGTATTTGATCATCAATTGATTTAGTGTTAATTATGATTTCTCCTCTTATAAGATCGTTAAAGACTATATCTGTATTATCTGGAACATTAAGTCTTATTACGTATGCTTTTTTATCTTCTAGATTTTTATTAATCTCCTCTTTTTTTAAATTAAGACAATATTTATCATATTTAGGTTGTTCTTTATTCTTTATTTGAGCTTCTCTTATGCTAGCTAACCTTTCTTTACTACAAAAACAATAATACGCATTTTTATTATCAATTAATTCATTTATATATTTTCTATAAATATCTAATCTTTCAGATTGTCTATATGGAGAATATTTACCACCTTTAAAAGGACTTTCATCTGGAGGCATTCCTGCCCAACTAAGTGCATCAATCATATTTTTTTCTGCTCCTTCAACAAATCTCTCTCTGTCAGTGTCTTCAATTCTAAAAATAAAATCACCATTATTTTGTTTTGCAAAAGCATAATCAAAAATTGATTGATATAATGTACCTATATGAGGGTCACCAGTAGGTGACGGAGCAATTCTTGTTCTAATTTTTTTTTGGATATTGTTATTTTTCATGCTTTATATCTATAATGATGAAGAATAATATTATAAACTCAAATGTCTAGACTTACAAGATTTACAATATATACCGAGAATGTGATTAAAATAGGAATCATAACACTAGCTGGATTAATAGTAATATTATTAGCTTTTCTTATAGTATCTGCTATCTCAAAAGAGAATAATTTATCCTTGAAAAATGGTATTGCTTCAAATTCTCTAGGTAATGTTCCCCCAATAATATTTACTCATTTTGTCCCACTTCCACAAGGTGATAATCCTATTTATACACTTGCCACACCCACAAATAGCTTCATAAATGTTCCTAAAATAATGAAGGTTTATAGATTATCATCTCCATCTATAAGTGTAAATTCTCTAAATATTGCAACATCTATTGCACAACAATTACAATTTTCTGGACAAGGTCAGCAAAAATCACAATTTTTATATGATTGGTATTCAACCAACCATGTTTTAGAGATAAATATTCAAAATTTTAACTTTCAAATTCAACTTAAAAATAATCCAAGTGCATATTTTACTTATCAACAAAGACAAGGAAACATATTGGACAACTTCCAAAATCCTTTATCTGTATTGCAGACAGTTTCATCATTTTTAACCTCCCTATATTACACTAATAGTCTGGGACAGACTGTGTATATTCTGCCTGAATTAAATAGATATCAAAATGAAGGTAATAATTATAAAATCACAAATAATTTTACATCAACTCCTGTAACAATAACTAATACTAATGTACTTGATTCTAATATCTCTGGTACTCTTTCAAATGGTTATTATGTATTCTATAAAAAAACTGTGGGGGGATATCCGATATATAGTCCAGATCCTAGTTTACCATTGATAAGATTTTTAATAAATGATCCTATACAGGGAGTATCTAATATAATTTCTGCCTATTTCACCAATTATAATATACAAAGAACTAGTACAGGTACTTACAATATAATTTCTCCACAGCAAGCTTTTGCAAAGATGGAGAGAGGTCAAGGTTCTCTATCATCATTATATGCTTCATCAGGCAATCCTTATTTAACTGTAGAACCATCTTTGGATGTTACTAGGTTTTATGTAAATTCTGTCACCCTTGGGTATTATGAGGGTCAAAATTACCACCAGTTCTTAGAACCTATATATGTATTTTCTGGCATAGCATATTTTAAAAATGGAAGTACTGGCACATTCTACTATTATGTGAATGCTTTATCTTAAAAATCTAGATCTTATTAAGGTGATATTCTTTTGACATCTCTAGGGAATAATGTTGCTTCTCTTACATTTTGAAGTCCTAAAAATTGCTGAGTAAGCCTTTCAAATCCCATTCCAAATCCACCTTCTTCTGGCATACCATATTTAAATATTTCAAGAAAATCAGTAAAATCATTTGGGTTCATCCCCTTCTTTTTTATTGAGTCAATAAGTTGATTATAATTATTTATTCTTTGACCACCAGTAGCAATTTCTTCACCTCTTAAAATAAAATCAAAGCTTAACGTATTATCTGGATCTTCTGGATCTGGCATTGTATAGAAAGGTCTTTTTGATGTTGGGTAGTGTGTGATAACGATAAGGTCTGATTTATATTTTTCCATTGCTATTTTTGATATGGTTTTTTCATCTTCAGGCGATAAATCATTTTCAGACCTTCTATCAACTCTAGTTTCCTGGAATATCAGTTTTTGAGCTTCTTTCAGTTTTATTATAGGAACATCTTTTGGAATTGTGGGCAATGTTTTTTGCAATATTTCCAATTCCTTTACATTTTCTTTTTCAACTTTATCTCTGATATATCTTATTACATTTATACAGAAAGATATTATATCAAGATATGAATTTATAAATCCCATTTCAAATTCATACTGTATAAACTCTGATGTATGTCTTGAGGTTCCATACTTTTCTGCTCTATAGGAATGTGCTATAGCAAATACTTTCTCAAACACACCAACCATAATTTGTTTGTACAACTGTGCAGACTGAGATAAGTATGCATCCTTTCCATAGTATTTAAATTTAAATAATTCAGATCCACCTTCTGTAGCACTTCCCACAATTGTTGGTGGAAAAATCTCTGTGGCATTATCTTTTATTGCATATTCTCTGTATGCTTCCGCCATTGTTGCTTGGATTTTAAATATAGCTCTCTCTCTTGGTGCTCTCAAAACAATAGGTCTATTATCAAGAATGGTATCTATGTTTGCATGAATTTCTGGTTTGTTTATTTCTATTTTTAATGGTTCTGTAACTTTTGATATTACAGTTATTTTAGGGTCATGGATTTCAGCTTTATTTAAAGATCTTTCATCATATGTACAGATACCTTGAACTTCTATAACACTTTCATCCATAAGATCCTGTACTTTTGAAATCTCTTTTGGATCCTTTAAAACTATTTGTATTAGGCCATCCCTGTCACGAAGAATGATAAAATTAACCTTTCCCATCATTCTTTTCTGGAATATATGCCCTTTTACAAGTACATCTTCTTTATTATGATTTTTTAAATCTAAAGAATATATCCTCTCCATTATTTAGCTAGCTTTTGAAACAGCTCTTGTTTCTCTAATTAATGTTATTTGTACTGTTCCAGGGTAAGTATTTTCTTTCTGGACTTTCTCAGCTATCTCATGTGAAAGCAGAGCTAGTCTTGCATCATCTACAATGTCTGGTTTGACTATAACCCTTACTTCACGTCCAGCATATATTGCATAAGCCTCTTCAACCCCTTCAAATGATTTTACAGTATCTTCTAATTGTTTAATTCTTGTAGAATACATCTCTGAAGAATTGTTACGAGCTCCAGGTCTACCTCCAGATATTTTATCTGCTACTTTTGTTATAGCACTTTCAACACTTGTTGGTTCAGCCATATCATGGTGTGCAAATATAGCATTTATCACTTGTTCTTCTAAGTTATATTTTCTTGCAATTTCTGCTCCAAGTTCTACATGAGATCCTTCTTGCTCTGCAGTTATGACTTTTCCAATATCATGGAATAATGCACATTTTTTGGACATATATACATCTGCATTCAAGCTTATTGCAAGATTCTCTGCAATTTGTACCATTTCAAGAGAGTGAGTAGCTAGGTTTTGTCCATAACTATATCTATATTTCATTCTTCCAAGGAGTAATATAAGTTCAGGTCTTAACCCTGTAATCCCTGCATCATAAGCTATTTTTTCCCCAAATTTTCTTATCTCTTTGGATAAATCTTCTTTGGCTTTTTTTACCAATTCTTCTATTTTTCCAGGATGAATTCTTTTATCCTCTATTAAATTTCTTAGTGCTATAATACCTACTTCTCTGCGTAGTGGATCAAAACAAGAGACTGTTATTGATCCAGGCATATCATCTATTATTAAATCTACACCAGTTAATTTTTCAAAATATTTAATATTTCTACCTTCCTTACCTATTATTCTTCCTTTGACGTCATCATTAGGAATATCCACTATAGAAGTGGTTGCAGGTCCAATATACTCGGAAACTGTTTTTTGCATAGTCTCTATCAAAACTTCTTTTGATATATCTTCAGATTTTGCTCTTATCTCATCTTCAAATTCTTTAATTCTTTTTGCTTTTTCATTAATGAGTTCTTTATCAAGCTGTTCAAGAAGTAGTGCTTTTGCATTATCTTTTGTTAGTGATGATATCTCTTCTAATTTTTTCTCTAAATCACTTCTTTGTGCTACAAGACTTTCTCTATCACGTTCTAATTTCCTCTCTTGAGACTCTAATCTAGAGCTCCTTTCATCAATATCTTTTTGTTTATTACGAATCTTTTGTTCTGTTTCACTTTGAAATTTTCTAATCTCAATCTCTTTTGTTTCACTATTTTTGATAATATCAAAAGCTTTATTTTTAGCATCAAGAATAATTTCCTGAGCTTTTGTTGAAGCTATACTATTCTCCTCTTCTTTAATTTTTGCAAAATCCTCTTTGGCTTTTTTTAAATCATCTTTTAACTTTTGTTCATTTTTTGTAAAAGATAACTGTTTATAAGTAGTAAACCCGCCAAGTCCTACTACCAGTACTGACAATATAATTGTTATTAACATAATGGTTCATTTTTTTGATAAAATAAGATAAAGTTTATATATGTCATTATATCTTATATGTCTAAAAATCACAAAAAACGAGTAAATACAAAACCTAGTATAATATTTTTAGGATCATCTGATTTTTCATTGCCTATCTTGGATATGCTCTATAAACATTTTGATCTAAAATGTGTTGTTCTAAAATCTAGAGAACCAACTGCTGTTTTTTTATATGCAAGGAAGAATAATATAAAAACTGTACTATTTGATGAACTCAGTGATTTAAACTTTTCTTGTTGCGATTTTGTAGTTGTAGCCTCATTCGGAAAAATTATTCCAGAATCTATGGTATTGCAGTATAAATTTATTAATGTACATGCATCATTACTTCCAGATTTAAGAGGTGCTACACCTATTCAAACAGCCTTATATAAAGGATATAAAGTTACTGGAGTAAGTATAATCTTAATGGATGCTAAGCTTGATGAAGGGGATATATTATCTCAAGACAAGGTAAATATTGATGATGATGATAATTATAAAACACTAGAGAATAAACTATCTTTACTTGGATCTGATCTTTTAAAAAAAACAATTACAAATTTTAACAATATTACTCCAGTAAAACAAGATTCTTCAAAGGCTACATATTGTTATATAGGTGATTTTAAAAGAGAAAAAGCTATGATTAATTGGAATAACACATCTTTAGATATAAAAAATAAGGTAAGAGCCTTCTATCCAGCATGGACATATTTAAATGGATCAATGTGTAATATTAAAGAGGTAACTTTGACAGATATAAAAGCTAATAAATCTGGGCATATTTTAGAGGATACTAAAGATCTACTTATAGGTTGCTTAGACTATTACATTAAAATTGATCTAATACAAAAAGAAGGAAAACAATATGTTACAGGTAGAGATTTTAAGAATGGGATGAAAGTAAAGAAGTTAATGTTTGTTAGTTTCTAACAAAATGATGTTGACAAGTATGTCAAAATTTAGTAATATAGTCATACCATGAAAGAGATGATTGTTGGAACTAAAAATCAAATAGTAATACCAAAAGAAGTAAGACAAAAGGTAAAGGACTTGGGCCCAGGCAAAAAAGTAATGATATATTCTTTAGATGATGAAACTATAATAATTAAAGTTGAAAGTACAGACTGGTTAAATGATAATTATGGTGCTATGAAAAAAATTTGGAAAAATGTTGATCCTTCAATGGAAGTTAAAAAAATGAGAAAAGAATGGATATAGAAGGTAAGAAAGTTGGACTGGATACAAATATTTTTATTTATTATTTTAATGCGTCAGAGGAATTTGGTTTTAAAGCAAAAAATATATTTAATCAATTGGTTACCAACAAATCATCTGCAGTTACTAGCGTAATTACATTAATTGAATTATTATCTATATCTTCTACTGATGAGGAAATTAATTTTTTAAATAAACTGTTATTAAGTATTCCTAATCTTAAAATTTGTGATTTGGGTCAGAATATTGGAAAAGAAGCTTCAAGAATAAGAAGAAAATATAGTTATAGTATTCCAGATTCTATACAACTTGCAACATGCGTAATTGAAAAAACTAACTTATTTATTACTAATGATAAAAAACTTACAACATTTAGGGAGTTATGTGTCTTATCAATTTAAATTTTGTTTTTTGTTCCAGTTCTTATCAATCCATAGTCTGTCTAGACTAAATTTATAAGTTTATTCACTTATTATATAAGAATATTACTCACAGTCTTATCAGTATCGAGCAACATGATCAAAAAATGGTAAAGGCTTAGAACTGCTCAGTACAAATGTTCTTACAATTTGTAGGATTTACTTCATATATAGTTTATCAATTAATAAAAAATATTCGAATATGCTAGATACTTCCATTACACTTTTGCTCAAAAGTTGCTGAATTTATATGAATATCTTTATAATTTCCTATGTTCTGCATATATAACAAGAAGTTGGCTTGCTACGAATATGCTAGAATATGTTCCCGCGGTTACACCTATAAGTAGGGCGATGACAAACCATCGTATTGTAATACCCCCTACAAGGAATAATGCTACAAGTACAAGTATAACTGTGAATGAAGTATTAAGTGATCTATTTAATGTTTGCATTAGTGAGAAATTTATAACATAACTAAAATCATTAGATCTTTTCTTTATAAGGTTTTCTCTTATTCTATCAAATACCACAATAGTATCATGGACTGAAAATCCCATAACTGTTAATACTGCAGTTACAAATAGTGAATCTACCGGGGCGTTAAAGAAATGCCCTAGTATAGAGAAAGCTCCAAATACTATTAAAACATCATGAATCATTGCTATTATTGCTGCACCCCCAAAAGCAAATGAATTTGCAGGTTTTGGAACTGCTCTAAATGAGTATGTTATATAAAATATTATACCAAGCATAACTATTATTACTGAATATATAGCGACATGTTGTAATTGTATACCTATACTTGGCCCTATTGTTGTGACCTTTTCTGGTTTTTTTAGTTTAAAATCTTTCGTAAGAGTAGATTCTAAAGTTGTTATGGTTTTCTGAGATAAAGGTTCTGTCTGTACCTGATATGTTCCAGTTGCTATATTAGTTATACTACTACCCTTATAATTTGATGAGAGATAATTGGCAATATGAGAGGCTTCAACATTTGTTGTTTTATATATAAGATCAGTTCCTCCAGTAAAATCTATACCAAATTGAAGTCCCCATACTAGTAGCGATATTATTGCAATAAGCATCAGAGATCCTGAGATTATAAGATAGGCATATTTGTATTTAACTATATTTAAGTTCATGTTTGTTTATCAATATAAAGTATCTGTAGTAAATGTCTTGTTACCACTACTGCTGTAAAAAGACTGACCATAACTCCTATAGCTAGAGTTATAGCAAATCCACGTATCTGACTTGTTCCTAGAATATATAAAACCAAGGTTGTTATAAGCGTAGATACATTAGAGTCTCTGATTGAATTCCAAGCGCGTTTAAAACCAAGGTTAATAACTGATTTTCTTGATCTTCCATCTTTCTTTTCCTCACGCATCCTCTCGAATATTAATATATTAGCATCAACAGCCATTCCTATAGATAGTATAAATCCTGCAATACCTTCAAGGGTAAGGGTTATCGGAATTAATTTGAATATTGCAAAAGCAAGTAGAGCATATATTAAAAGTGCAAAATCTGCTACAAGTCCTAAATATCCATAATTCCATACCATAAAAAGTAGGATTATAATAACTCCAAGTATTCCAGCATATATACTTGCTTTTATTGATGCTGATCCTAGTGTAGCTGTAACTGTATTCTCTTCAATTAATTTGACTGGCACTGGTAATGCTCCAGCATTAAGTTGGTCTACAAATGTTTGTGCTGTATTCAGAGAAAAATTACCAGTTATTATTGGAGATGAAACAGTTCCATTTGCAAGGTTTTTGTTAATTATAGGATTCTCAATTATTTTTCCATCTAGAGCTATTCCAATAGGTTTTCCAACATTCGATTTTGCAAGATTTGAAAATTTGTTTAGACCTTCTGGTTTAAAATTTAATTGGATACTAGGAGATGTAGATCCTTGTTGGTATATGATTGATGCGCTTTGAAGGTCAGCTCCAGTAAGATTTGTTTTTTTTGAAAAGTCTGATATAGGAATATTTGCTGTTGTAACAGCTGATAGATTAGCATTCTTTTTTAAAGTTAGAAACTCTAATTTAGCTGTTTCTCCAACAAGCTTTTTTGCCTCTGCTAAATTTTTTACACCAGCAAGATCAACTACAATTCTTTGTTGTTTTCCATAGGTTTCTGTGTATACCTGTGCATTAGCAACTCCATATAGATTTACCCTCTGGGATATTATATTTCTAGCTGCTTGCATTGCAGATGAAACCTGACTACTTGGAATTTTTGAAGTATTTGCAAGTAATATTAGTTGTGATCCACCTTTTAAATCTAGACCTAAGCTTGGATTTAATGGATTTGTGTAATGTATTCCGAGGACATTTATATTAAATGTTAAATGATTTATAGTAGTTTGATAATTTATGCCAATAGGTTTTAAATTAATATTGATTTTAGGTATATCTATTGCAAGTAGAAAAATAAAAAGAAATAATATTAATATAACAAACCTCTTAGATTTATTAATTTTTAGTTTATTTGTTCTGTTAGTCCTAAATTTTAACATAGGTTGATTTTAATCTATTTTTCCACTTTGTGCAATTTGATAAATACCTAAATCATTTATATACTTCATCATGTGTGCCAATATCTATAAAATATGCTTGGGTCTAGACCCTTCATTATCAATTCTTATAATATAAATCATTCGTATATTCATGTTAATGGATATGCTCCACATATTATCTAAATTTCCTGATAGTTTATGTAATCTCAATGAATTATGTTGAGGGTTAGATTTAAACAGTAAGAGTTGTTTTCTAATTTGTTTTAATAGTACTGGATTACTTTTCTTTATTTTTTTTAAAGATTTAATAACATCCTCTGAGAGCCTAATTTCCATATTTTATAAATTATCAAAGTATTCAGGTATGTCATCTATAATTTCTGATTTGTCTATACTATTTAATGCCTCTATTGCCTTACTTTCTGTTCTTTTAGAAACTGTAAAGGAAATACTATCAGGAGTAACCTCTTTTACAATTAAATATTTTATAAATTGAGTAACAGGAATACCTATCTGCTTAGCTCTAAATTTCATTAGTTTATCTAATTGAGGTGAAATACTAATTTTTACTTGTATTTGAGACTTGGTATCCATAATTTTAGGACTAAATTATACCTATATATTACTTTAATTTTTTTAATATCAAGTGTCAGCAGTGTCCCTATTTATATAGATCTAGTTCATCACCTATAAGCATTAATTTTTTATTATTTATGATATCCATTAGAAAATCTTCTCTTGATCTTTTTATGGATTCAAATTCAAGAGGGGATAGATAAGTGTAGTTAATTTCTCTCTTTAATTTTAACTCTGAATCTTTTATAATTTTATCGAGATATACATTGTCTATTTGAGAACCTACTATTAAAAGATCGATATCAGTCTCGCTTTTTTTTCTATCTTGTATGTATGAATTTGATAATATTGCCATTTTTATATTACCTATTTTTGCTTTGTGTTTTATTATCTTTCCACCAATTCCAAACTCTTTATTTATCATTGATAAGAGTTCATCAAAAAATATAAAATCTTTGTTTAGAGTGTAATATAATCTATTTCCATTCTTCTCACTTGTAAGCATTTTAACCTCTTCAAGTTCCTGTAGAATTCTTCTTACTGCATTAATTTCCTCATCAATTTCTCTGACTATTGACCTTACATGATATGAAGATGCTGTGTGTAGCATGAATAACTTGATAATTTTTACTCTAACTTTAGAAACAAGGAATGTATCAATCATATATTTATTATTTATGGAGTGTAAGTAAAAGAACCTGTTTGTGGTTGTAATATTTCAAACCAAATTTCTCCTCTACTGAATGTAATAGGATTTCCATTTAAATCTTTAAATTGCATTCTAGAATTATTGCTTGTCTTAGTCCAAGTAGCTTTAATCTCATGTCCATTGTTAAATACATATGCATTACCTGACCCTACTGTTTGCATTATCCATATAGGAGCTGCAGCTTCTGTAGTCCCCTCTCCAGGGTAACTTTCAGTATAACCATTCATGTACAAGACCACTACATTTTTTGCAGTTAAAGGTTGATTAGTATTGGCATCATATTGGAGAGTTCCTCCATTATATCTTATATAATTGTTGTTTGCTTGGTTATATATCCATTCTACAGAGTAGGGTACAACTCCTTGATCAAAAAATATATTTATCTTTGATCCATTTGCCCCAAGTTGAGATACCTTTGGTGTAGATGCAAATTTATAAGGCGTCTCGTTTTTACCTAAAGTTAACTGAGAGAAAAATCCATCACTTTTTGCAAGATTCCATAATCCTAATGCATTACCATAAGCATTGTGTGGGGCATATCTTTGAAGTGATCTACAAAATGTATATGTTACTGATGCTGATGTGGGACATGTATTATTACTTGATGGTGTAGTAATACCATTTAAATTAGGTATGTTTTGACTTTGTAATTTTTCCAAAGCATATATATTTCCGCCCCAATGAGTATATATAGCTCCAAGTCCTTGTGCCCAGGATATATAATATAATCGAGCACTTCTTATAGGGCCTATTGATGTTGGAGCATTTTTCAAATAAACTGCCATGAATCTTGTAATATCTCCTTCTACTTGAGCTTCATAAACCAAGTCTGCACTATTTAAACCAGATTGTGGTCTTGCAGGTATAGAATTTTCTACCATAATAGCAAGTGGAGGTTTATCTAAAACACTCTTAGATGTTACATAGGTTCCGTCCAGTGGATCTACATATTTGGGGGGTGCTTTTGCAACAACTTTTTTTACAAGTTTATTTGTGTGTGATGTTTGAACTTTAGGTATTTGTTGGTTTGGTCTGAACAAAATTACCAGAATGGATATGATACCCAAAATTATAATTAATATTATTATAATAGATATCCAGAAAACATATTTTTGATTCTGACTCAAATTTGTATACCAATTCCTAATCCTTTTAAAATGTTTATGCTTTTTAAGACTAGGATGCTCTATATCATTTTCTATTAAACTTTGAGAGTCAAAATTTATTTCTTGCATAATTAAAATATGTTCTTAATATCCAAACACCAATGTGTAATTACATTACAAAATTTAGTATAATACATTTATATATACTTGACAATATTGTGATTATGGCATCAAAAAAAAGCTTAAAATATGAAATTGAAGTCTTAAAAGCTCATGATAAAGGGAACATGACTATAGAAAATGATTATCAACCAATCGCACGAAGATTGATATGGAGTGTGATCTTTATAATCGTTGTTATCGTGATACTATTTATAATATCTATATATATAGGTACACTTCCTTTTGATCAATCTCTAAGAACTGCATTCTCCATAAAGTAGAACTTGTAATATGATATAATATCTATATCTGATCAGTAATATAAGTGTTCGCGCATTTCGGTGTGAGGAAAGTCTGGACTGGCATTGTCGAAAGACATTGAAGTAGATGCTATTTAACATATAGTAAGGAGAGATCTTTAGAACAAGGGCAACAGAAAATATACCGTCTCTTGTGTTTACACTCTATAGTGTAGATATAAAAGATAAGGGTGAAATGGCAGTGTAAGAGACTACCGCTTGAGAAGTGATTCATCAAGGCATTGTAACCTCCATCTCCAGCAAGTCAAAAATAAGACGCAAAGAAGATAATAGAAATATTATCTCAAGATAGATGAACACATAAACAGAATCCGGCTTATTTATTACTGATCAGAACTTTGATATATTCAAATATTAAATAGAATAAATTCTGGAATTTATATATCAGAATAGCAGCTATAATTCCTATTATATAACTCTGTACTATATATATTGGGAAATATTGTCCAATAGCTATTTTTGAAAATCCAATAAGTATTAAACCTGCAATATAAGAATAACTCAATTTTTTATTATATAAATAAATTATGCCTGTAATAGCTGTTAATATAACAAGTGAGTTTGCAAATAATATATTAAAATATGGGAATGATATTACTTTGTTTATGTCTGGTAAAATATTGTAAGGTTGTTTCTCAATATAAAAACCCTTTATAATAAGGTTGATTATAATTCCAAATAGTGCAGATAATAATGATAATATAATAATATTCTGATTACTTTGTTTTTTGCTTACTCTGTTTTTAACAAAGAAAATTAGTATTGTTAGTATTATGAATATATATATTAGGTATTCTGAAAAAAAGATGAAAAATATATTGAAGTAATGGATAGTTAGAATAGAGTTAATCCTATAAAACAATATGGTGTTGATATTCATATAGTATTCATTTTATAATATTACACTGAATAATTATATTATATTTATTGTTATGTATAAAGTATGTATGTCTAAACTTATTAATTTTATAAAAAAGAATATGAATCTTGATTTGGTATATGCTCATTGTGATGTACCTTGTGGCATTTATGATCCTTTTGATGCAATGATGGCTGCAAGAACTGTAGCTACAATGGTGACTCAAATCAACACTATATTGGAATCAGATGATTATAAGGGTAATGAGAATAATATTGAAATTCAAAACTCCCTAACAAGAAGAATTATTGTAAAAGAGGAACATGCGGAAAAAGTTAAAAGAGAAGTACTAATATTGTGGTCTGATTATTTTAAAGAATCTGATCTTAAGGTAGTTCCTGATTTACATAATCTTATATGGAATACTTGTAAACTTGCATCTTTAGTAAAACAAAGTGTAAGTATAGAAAATGCTAATAAACTTTCTGACTCTGTGTCAAATGTTGCGGAAGCTTTTAATAAAGTAAAAGAAGTTAGAGCCAAGGGATAGTTTTAGGACACAATATTTATTGAATGGTATTTATAAAATTTCTTAAAGTTAAGGGTGATAGTATGTATCCTACAATTGCTGATGGTAGTGTGGTTTTTATAAGTTTTCTAAAATATTTATTTCTACCACCTAAAGTAGGTGATATTGTTGTCATAAAGACAGATAAGTTTAATAATATTCTCATACTAAAACGGATATCAGATATTAAAAATAATGAATATTATGTTTTGGGTGATAATTTAAATGATAGTTTTGATAGTAGGAAGTTTGGGTATATAGAGAAACGGCATATTATAGGTAAAGTTTTGTTTTACTTATAATGTATAAATATTAAATCTCATTGACTATATATTGTATTTAGATCCTTGATAAAAGAGTGGTTGTATGGTACTATTTGTCTAAGTTAATATGTTATTTTTTTATGAGTACAAGAAAATATGAGTTGATGTTAGCACTTAAGCCTTCTCTGCCAGAGAATGTCAGATTAAACATCCAAAATAAAATAGAAAACATTATTAAAGATAATTCTTTAGGTATAAAGAATCAGGATGTTTGGGGTAAAAAATATTTTGCCTTTGATGTAAAAAAACATAATGAAGGGTATTTCATATTATATAATTTAGAACAGGAAAAAGATTTTAAAGGAGAAAATATTTCAAAGTTACAAAGATCACTATTTTTAATAGGAGAAATTATACGACAAGGTATATTCTCAGTAAAAGAATTTAGTGATCCTCAACAAAAATTGAATAGTTAATTTATTTTAGTATTAAATATTATGGCATCACGTTCATTAAATAAAGTTTTATTAATTGGTAACCTAACAAGAGATCCTGAATTAAGGTCTACTCCAAAAGGAAATTCAGTATGTTCTTTCTCAATAGCTACAAATAGTACTTGGAAGGACTCTGATGGAAATGTTCAAGAAATTGCAGAATTCCATAATATAGTGGCATGGAATAAACTTGCTGAAATATGTGCTCAGATATTAAAAATGGGTATGAAAGTTTATGTTGAAGGTGAAATAAGAACTAGATCTTGGGAAAATAAAGATGATGGAGCAAAACATACTAAGACTGAGATAAGGATAGAAGATATGAAAGTTTTATCACCATTAACAAGGGAAGCTTCAGCAAATGTTGACTTATCTGATAAGGATAAGACAGAACTTCCTGTTGTTGAAGAGCCTGTTAAGGATGCTTCAGCTCCAGAAGAAGATATTAATTCTATAGATGATTTACCTTTTTAAATAATGGCTTTTCAAAATACATCTTCAAAAAAAGGAAAAAAGAAAAAAGTTTTAAAAAGACAAACGATTTGTGCTTTATGTCAAAACGGGGTTGGTGAGATATCTTATACTGATTCTTATAGATTAAAAAAATTTATATCTAGAAAAGGTAAAATTATTTCAAGATTTAGAACTGGAAATTGTAATAGGCATCAAAAGAATGTTACTAGATCAATAAAAAGAGCAAGACAGATGTCTATTCTGCCTTATTTTATAAAGGATTAAAAATCCTTATCTGCCCTAATGAATATATTTACTGAAGACATACATGAGGTCCAAAAGTTACTAATAGTTTTTGATAGCTATTTTATAAAGGGATTTTTGTATCAAAATGGCAAAAGAGTTCATTATAAAAAACTTTCTATACCTCAAGAATTTTTTAATCCATTATTTAAGAGAGCAGAATATGTTAGTGATTTTATATCATCTCTTTCTAACGATCTCTATACATATTCAAATATAAATGAGAACCTTGACGTTGAGATATATACTTCATATGAAATATTGAAAAAAGACTTTCTGAAAGTAGCAAATAAAGTCTATATAACTGACCAAGAATATTTCAAAAATACAGCTAAAGATTTTGCAAAAAAATTCAATAATGCAACTTGTTATGTAGTTAATGTATCTAGAAATGGCATTTTTATATCATCATCTGGAGATCAGAAATTATTAAATAAAGATATGGAACAATCATATGATGATATTTTTAGAATGAAAGATATATCAGACTTTGCACTTATTCAAAATAAATTAAAAAAAACTAGTATTTTTAATGCAATATCTAAATTTCCTCAGACAAAGAAGGAGTATATAGCACTACCAATAATAGCCGTGCTTTTGAAAAATTTTGTTAAGAATATATCACTTGAAGATAATGGAACTACTCCTATTATTATTTTAACTGGGGATTTATATCAATTTATGGCTGCCCCTCATCAGTATCAGGCTATTTTATCATTACTTTATGGAGTCGAATTATATGGTGCAGCAAGTTTGTATGTGGACGATGATAATATCTTTTCATTAACTTCTGTTGAAGGTACTGATGATATGCTTGAACATATATCTCATTTAGTAGATATTTTTACAATAGGATTTGATCATGGAGCATCTTTAAAAGCTACAATACCAATTAAAATAGTAGATGATGAAAGTATAAGAGAGGTGGTGGTGGAGAGAGAAAATATTACAAATATTCCCGTATTTGGTAGAGCACATATTACCATAAAATTACCAAAAAACACATTTATAGGAACAAAGCGAAATGAAGTTGAATTAGTGTCTAGGAATAATATAGTTATTGATACTAGAGGTAGTGAAAAAATAGATATAGTAAATATAAAAAAGTGGGTTGAAAATTTAGAACCTTTTAGTTTTTAAAATAATGGATATAACATATATAAAAAAATTTGTATATCAAAAAGGTTATAAGTATACAAGATATAATATGGATAATGCTGAAGTTGTAGTATCTCCTGGGGATAGGATTAAAGATAATACTATTCTTGCAAGAGGTACTGTTTCTAAGATGGCATATAGAATTAATGTATCAGACTTTGTTTCAAAACCAGAAAAATATTTACATATTGTGCATGGCCAAATTATTAATAAAGGTGATATTATGTTAAAAAAAAGGAAGAAAGTTTTAGTATCTCCAGTGGAAGGTATTGTTGATCTATCTGAACTTCAAAAAGGTCATATTCTTATAAAATCTTATCCAGAAGATATAACATTAAGATCTGATATTGATGGAAAGATAAGTAGTATTGAGGATGAGGGTAGGAAAATTATCATAGATACGGAGGTAGTACGATGTAATTTAAAATATGTTTTTGGTAAAACTATAGAAGCTAGATTAAAATATATAGCTGACAGTAAAGGTGTGTTAAATCTAGAAAATATAAACTCTTCTTGTATAGATTCTATAGTATATGTAGGTAATATAATAACACAGGAAATTATAAAAAAGTCATTAGCTGTAGGTGTAGTAGGCATTATAGGTTGTGGTATTGAGGTTAAGGAACATCAGTCATTAGAAGAACTTATCGATTCTATTCCATTAACAATAGCTATAATAGATGGTTTTGGTAAAATAGAAGATTTGTACTTTTCTAAACTTAAGAATTTTGAAAAAAAACAAATATTAATAGAAACTGAAACAAATTCAATTGTTATTCCAGATAGAGTCTCTGCAGAAGATGTTAAATCTGCATACATAAGGAAAGTAAATATTAATGATATTGTCCAGATTTTTGCTTTTCCATATTGGGGATACTCTGGTAAGGTTATTAATGTAAATATAGATGTATCTAATATAAATGTATTGTTAGATTCAAATATTGAGGTTAGTGTGCAATCAGATGATGTTATTGGTATAATATAGCAATGCGTAATTTTTTCAATCAGAAACATTTAAATATCATTTTGGCTTTAATTATTGCTGTGGCCTTGGGGTACTGGGTAGGTGAAAATTTTCCTCAGACATCATATGTTCCCGTTTCTCAAGTTGCTCAAGGTTTATCTTCTAATGGTGTAAATTCTAATCTTTTCAATAATGTATGGGATCTAATTCACACTCAATATTTCTATCCGAATGTATCAAATTCATCTCTAGATTATGGTGCAATTTCTGGAATGGTGTCATCCTTAGGCGACCCACACACTGTTTTTTATAATCCAACTCAAGCGCAACTTTACTATAAAGCAATATCTGGAAATTCTTTTGCAGGTATTGGAGTATCACTTGGATATAACAAAAATGGTAAGGTAACAATAGAACAGGTGTTACCAAATACCCCAGCTAAGAAAGCTGGAATAGCAGTAGGTGATACCATAGTGAGTATAAATGGTAAAACTAGCGGAGTTTCAAATATAAATAATGTAGTATCAATTGTGCGTGGTAAACAGGGGACTCCTATAACACTGTCATTAAAAACAGACACTGGTAATGTTGTAACATATAAGTTAGATAGAGAGTCTGTACATGTCTCAAGTATTTATATAAAACAATTACAGAATGGAATTGTAGATGTAGAGATTCTAAGATTCTCTGATAACTCACTAACTCAATGGGAAAATAATTTTAAGCAAAAAATGGCACAAGTTATAGCAATGAATCCTAAGGGTATAGTGTTAGATCTAAGGGGTAATCCTGGAGGATTCTTTGAAGCTGCAATTTATGCTGCTGGAGAATTTTTACCTGCAAATACTCTTGTAGCAAAACAGCAAAATAGAAATGGTACATATAACGAATTTTATACAAGTTATCAAGGGAACCTTCAATCAACTCCAATGGTTATTCTTGTGAATGGAGGAACTGCTTCTGCAGCTGAAATTCTCACAGGGGCCTTACAGTACTATCATAGAGCTACTGTAGTTGGTGAAAATACTTATGGTAAGGGTACTGCTCAGAATGTATTCTCATTTACTAATGGATCTTTACTTATAATGACTACTGAACATTGGTTATTACCTAATGGTCGATGGATCACTCCTAAACACCCTATAATACCTAATATAAAAATTGGTCTTTCATCAAAAGATTTTTCAAAAGGCATAGATACACAACTTAATAAAGCTATTAGTCTTCTTTAAAATTCAAATAACTTTTCTTCTTGTAGAATCTTGTATATGAGTTAGAATGGTATATTGACTCTGCTTTGTAATCTTTGATACATTTTGAATACTGTTTTTATCTTTGGAGTTATCACTATATATTATAACTTCATCCTCAACATTTGGATCTTTCAAATTTGATAAATCTATTGTTGAGATATTCATACTCACTCTACCTAGTATTTTACATAGCTGATTCTTGTAAATCATGAATCCTTTATTTGATAAGTGTATATCAACGCCTTCAAAATATCCTGCTGATACTATTCCAATTTTCATACCATGTTTTTTTCTCACTCTAAAAGTTTTATCATAACCGATATATTCGTTATAGTTTATGTCTTTAATCTGAACTAATGTTGATTTTAAAGATAATACAGGTTTTATATAGTCTCTAATTTTTGAATCTGGAGGAGTATATAATCCAAGGCCTATTCTTGCAATATTACAAAACTTAAAATCTAAGTTCTTATTAATGAACCCATATGTTGCAGTTATATGCTTGAATTTAAATTTATATCCAGCTTCTTCAAATAAATCTATTGCCATTTTAAAACTTTCTATTTGTTTTTTTGAAAAATTAGTATCATTTCCATCGGATAAATGGCTCATTATCCCCTCAATCTTTATATTTTTATATACAGATATACTATTTATGAAATTAGGGATATCTCTTATTTGTATCCCTTCTCTGTGCATGCCCGTATCAATAAATATGTGTAGACTTATATTTTTTTGATTTTTATATATGTAGTCTAGTGTGTCAATATCATATATAGCTAGTTTAATATTAGATATTTTTTTAAATTGAAAATTATTTTTTATTGTGTACCCAGTTATGAGAATAGGAGTTCTAATTTTTGCATCTTGTAATTTATATGCTTCATATAAACTATCGACAATTATAAATGGTGGATTAAGGGGATCTATTATTTTTGCTATCTCAACTATTCCATGACCATATGCATTACTTTTTAGGACTGGAGCAATGCCAATTTCTGTATATAATTTTTTATAATAATTATAGTTAGAGGTTAAATTATTTTTATTGATTCCTACCTTGTTGAGATTTTTATATTTCTGTTTTGTTCTTATGAAAGTCTTCATTATATATATTTTATCTTTATAAATCTATTTTGTCCAAATTGATCTTTTATAATTTCTTTTCTTTTTTTTATATATTTTATTTGCCATGGATCTAACTCCAAAAATAGTACACCACTAAAATTTTTATTATTTAGATCTTTAATTAATTTGTTTATTAGATAAAGACCTTTTGATTTTGTAAAAAGAGCAATATGAGGTTCATAAAGGTATACAGATTTTGCTATTTTCTCTTTTTTATTTATATCTATATAAGGGAGATTGGCGAATATACAATCAAATTTTGATACATCAATATTAAATATAAGGTCCGATTGTATTATGGGAATTTCTAAATCCCCTAAATTCTTATAAGCAATCTTTATTGCATTTTGTGAGATATCTGACATTGTTACATTTATATTTATATATTTTCTCTTTAGAGTTATCCCCACAGCTCCTGATCCACATCCAAGATCTAGTACTGATTTATATAAAGATAAATAAGGTATGATAGTTTCAGTTTCTTTACGTGGAATTAATACATTATTGTCTACATAAAAAATTTGATTTTCAAAATATGCAGAATTTAGTATATACTCTATTGGTTCTTCATTATCAAGCCTTTTCTTTAAATCCAGGTATTTTCTCTCTTCAAGCTTTGATAATGTATATTCAGGGTTATGTATTTTTTCATTTTTGATTATGGATTCTAGTAAAGATTTATATTCTACGTTGTTTTGTTTTAATATATCAATTACTTTGATCATAATTATCCCTTACAAGATCTATAAGTTCTTGCAGTTTACCCCTTTCGAATATATCTTGGATATGAAAATTCATTTGTTTCCCTAATCTGTGATCTGTAACACGATCTTGAAGAAAATTATATGTTCTAATTTTTTCTGATCTTTTACCACCTCCCATTTGTTCTTGTCTAAGTTTAGAATCATTTTTTAATTTATCTTCTTGATTTTTTAAATATAATCTTGACCTTAAAACTTCTATAGCATTTTCTTTATTTTGTAGTTGTGAGCTAGTCTTTTGTGAAGTTGCCATAATTCCAGTAGGAATGTGTACTATTCTTACAGCTGATGAAGTTTTATTTACATGTTGCCCTCCAGCTCCAGATGCTCTGTAATAATCAATCTTTAGATCTTTATCGTTAATTTCAAAATCTGATTTTTTTACTATTGGAAGTATTACTACTGATATTGTTGATGTATGTATTCTACCACTACTTTCAGTTTTAGGTACACGTTGTACTCTGTGTACTCCGCTCTCATATTTAAATTCTCTATATACAGAACTACCTTTTACCTCAGTTACTAACTGTTTTATACCTCCACTTTGATCATATACTATATCCACTACCTCTTCTCTCCATCCTTTATCTTTTATATATCTTTTATACATTTCATATATCTCTCTAGCAAACAATGATGCTTCATCACCTCCTGTACCAGGTCTTATTTCAAGAATTATATCTTTCTGATCATACTGACCTTGACCTTTATATTTGTTTTCTATACTCTGAATTTTAAGCTTTAAAGTATTGTTTTCCTCTTCAATAATATCTTTAAGGCTCAGATCTTTGATTTCATTGTTTTTCAATATTTCTTTTTTTAATGATTCAACTTCCTCAAAATCCTTTATAAAAGATTTAATTTCATTGTATTCATCAATAATAGAATTTATCTCTTCTGGATTATTCTGTATTTTATTTTCAAGTATAGGAAGTCTATCCTTAAAGTTTGTATATTTTTGGAAATCCATGATATTTGATATCTATTTGGTCTGATCCAGTGCCTGCATCATTTCTCTTAGAGTCAAAGGAGTAGTTCTTTTTTGTACTTTTTCTACCACCTTCTCTTGCATTTTTTTATTGGCCTTTATTTTCTGTGCAGACGCTGTCCTTGCTGTAAATTTCTTAACTCTGTTTGCAGTGTCAACAATCTTTTGTTCTCCTGTATAGAAAGGGTGACATGAAGAACAAAGCTCAACAGTCATAGAAGATACTGTAGAACCAAAAGTCATAACGTTACCACATGAACATGTTACTTTTGCTTGTACATAATTAGGATGTATACTTTTCATAGCTTTTATTATATCAGACGAATCTACTTTGAGCAATTATCTTTATGTGTTACTACATCATACTTAAGATGAAAAAGTTACTATACATATGAGACTCTTAGATGTATATGACCCGTACATAAGATTGAAGTTATATTTTTGTTTTGATATACTCATGGCATGTATAATTCAGTCACGGTATCATATTTAAAACATGCATTTTTCAAATTATCAGATAAAAAGACCACTGTATTTATAGATCCATACTCTAAAATAGGGAATCTTAATCCTCCGAAGCTCTCAGATAAACCTGATATTATTGCAGTTACACATGAGCATCCTGATCACAATAATAGGGAGTATGCTACGGATAAAACATATGTAGTGTCTAGTCCTGGAGAGTATGATATAGCAGAAGTATCAATTATTGGTGTTAATTCTTTTCATGACAAGTCGAAAGGTCAAGATAGAGGTATGAATACAATGTATTCTATAAACTTTAATGGAGTTAATTTTGTTCATCTAGGGGATTTAGGTGATATACTTGATAACTCTCAAGTTGAAGATTTAGGCGTTGTTAATGTTTTATTTATTCCTGTAGGGGGACATTATACTATAGATGCAAAGGATGCAGTTAAAGTTATTGAACAATTAAATCCTAATATTATTGTCCCAATGCACTATAAAGAGAAGGGAGATACTCAAAGCCCTCTTGCATTTATTGATGATTTCCTAAATATCTTTCCTGCTACTTCCTTGGAAGTAGAAACATTAGAAGTGAATAAAACAGAATTTCAAGATGAAGATTTTGAAACTAAAGTTATTTTATTTAAGGATTCAGATCCAAGAGTTTAGACTCTAGGATTTAGGTTTGAATGATTAAGGATTCATATAAATGGAGAGAATTCCACCACAAAATATAGAAGCAGAAGTACTAACTCTTGGTGCAATTTTGATTAATAAAGAATCTTTACTTGATGTTATTGAATTTTTACGTCCAGAACATTTTTATAATAATGCAAACAAGGAAATATATACATCTGTTTTAGATCTATTCGGGGAAGGTCTTCCCATAGATTTATTAACTCTCAAATCAAATCTTAAAAAGAGAAAAATGTTAGAAAAGGTTGGTGGAGATGTTTACTTGGCTGGTTTAATGGAGAATACTTCACTGTCATCTTCTGCTGTACATTATGCTCAAATAGTGAAAGATTTATATATAAGACGAGAACTAATAAAAACTGGTTCTGATATAGTAGATTTATCTTTTAGAGAAGATGTGAAAATACAAGATGTTATTAATGAATCTGAAAAACATCTTTTCAACGTTTCATCTTCAAATATAAAAAGTGACTTTGTTCCAGTGAAAGATTTATTATCTGAAAGTTATAGGAAGGCTGAAGAAATAGAGGAGAGTAGAGATAAACTTCGTGGAATTGTGTCTGGATTTGTTGATCTTGATAATATTCTTGGAGGTTTTCAAGAATCAAACCTTATAATAGTAGCAGCTCGTCCTTCAGTGGGGAAAACTTCGTTTTTACTTGATATAGCAAGAGATGCAGCTTTAAGTTCAAAAAAGAATATTGCAATGTTTTCTTTAGAGATGTCTTCTGGAGAACTGACAGATCGTCTAATCTCTAGCCAAGTTGGTATAAATTTATGGGATTATAGAATGGGACATATTGATTCATCAAAATTAGAAAAACTTGCAGATTCTATGGGTAGATTATCTGAGGCAAATCTTTTTATTGATGATACTCCAGGACAATCCATACTTGAGATGAGAACAAAAGCACGTAGATTAAATATTGAAACAAAGATAGATATGATTATTGTTGATTATCTACAACTTGCTGTAGGTGTAAATACAGAAAATAGGGTACAGGAAGTTTCAGAAATATCTAGATTCTTAAAGAATTTAGCAAGAGAACTTAAAGTTCCTGTCATAGCGGCTAGTCAGCTTTCACGTGCAGTTGAAACACGTACATCACGTAGACCTCAACTTTCTGATTTAAGGGAATCAGGCGCTATAGAACAAGATGCAGATGTTGTTATATTTCTAGATAGAGAAGAGCTCTATGATTTTGATACAGAAAGAAAAGGTATAGCAGATGTCATTATTGCAAAACATAGAAATGGCCCTACTGGACAAGTAGAATTGAAGTTTGTAAAAGAACAAGCTCAATTTGTTAATCTTTCAAAAAGAAAAGAATAAATTTCCAATAGAACTTTACTTGTTAGTTAGAGTTTTATTTTGAAGAAGATGACATGTGCGGTATATTAAAACGATTTTTAATATTAGTGTTAAATAAAAACCCATATGTCAAAATTCCAAAAATCAATACAATGAAGGTAATTAGTGATAAAGCTGTACCAGATGGACTAAAGAGAAGACCTGGTACCTGTATTGCGCCCCCACCTAAAATTATGATAGATAATATTCCCAAAAGAATTCTACCAGGGTCATGACCTTGACGACCTTTACGGAACATTAAAAATCCCATAAGCCAAAGCACCCCAATCCCAATAAGAACTCCTCCAAACACCACAAGACCCAGCATACCTATAACACCTAATCCTAAGTTAGGAGTAGTTGCCATGGTTACAATAGCAAACCCTACTAGTAACACACCCAAAACAGATGACATGATTCCTATGAATAATGATGTCCATTTGCAAAACTGATATAGGAATATCGTCCCATTTAGATGAGTTTCTATACTGGATGAATTAGAACTAGATGTTAGTGTACTATTTGGTAAATTATTTCCATTATTTAAATTTGCTGGACCTGTATTCTGTACTGGTACACTGTTTGGGTTTACTTTCTGAGAATAAGGATCTGTCATTTGCGCATCATATGAAGAGTTGTTTGAATTTAAATTCATTTGAGGATTTAATATATTGGGTTCTTCTTGAGGAACATTGTTTACTTCTGAAACTGGATCTACTACTGGTTCTGTAACAGGTTGAGGAGTAGTTACATTCAGATTACTCTCATCAACATCATCATTAGGCACTGTAGTGTTATCCATATATTTTGATAATTTATATCTTGGATCCAGATCCTTGCACTAATACTATATTTTTCTAAATTTTATGTCAATATATTTTTTAATCTGGTATAATAAATCAATAACATTATATATATAAATCTATGGCTAAAGGAGAAAATACTAAAATTGCAGATATGAAAAAGGTGGATTTCAATAAGGATGAAACATTAAAAATTGCTCTAGATCAAATCGAAAAACAATTTGGTACTGGGTCTGTTATGAAGCTTGGAGATAGACCTCAAGGAAAGATGGATGTGTATAAAACGGGAGCTATATCTTTGGATTATGCATTAGGAGTTGGAGGGATACCTAGGGGTAGGATAATAGAAATATATGGACCTGAATCTTCTGGTAAAACTACTTTGGCCCTTCATATTATAGCAGAAGCACAAAAGGCTGGAGGAAAAGCAGTATATATTGATGCAGAGCATGCTTTAGATCCTAATTATGCAAGAAGAATTGGAGTTGATATAGATAATCTCTTTTTGTCTCAACCAGATTATGGGGAACAGGCTTTAGAGATTACTGAAACACTTATACGTTCAGGATCAATAGATGTTGTTGTGATAGACTCAGTAGCAGCATTAACTCCTAAATCTGAGATAGAAGGAGAGATGTCTGATTCATCAATAGGATTGCAGGCAAGATTGATGTCTAAAGCAATGAGGAAACTAACCTCAATCTCAGCTAGATCAAATTGTACTGTTATTTTCATAAACCAATTGAGGATGAAAATAGGAGTGATGTTTGGATCTCCAGAAACCACAAGTGGTGGTAATGCTTTAAAATTTTATTCATCAGTAAGGATTGATGTTAGAAAGAAAGAAAAAATTACAAAAGGGGATGCTGTTATAGGGCATGTTGTGCTTGCTAAGGTTGTTAAAAACAAGGTAGCTCCTCCATTTAAAGAAGCATCTTTTGATATAATTTTTCCTGATGGAATATCACGTGAAAGTGCTCTTATTGATACAGCTCTAACTTTAGGAGTTTTAGAAAGATCTGGGGCTTGGTTTAAAATGGGAGATACTCAGCTTGCTCAAGGCAAAGATGCTATGAAAGCACTTCTTCATGATGATGAATCCTTATATAAAAAAGTTGAGGAAGAAGTAAGATCAAAGATGTAGCATTTTTTATATGGCTCAATGGAAATTATACCCTAAAATAAAAGACCTAGGTCTGAAAGATCTGGATCTAAAGGATTTAAATTCAAAATATATGTCTTTATATAAAGATTTAAATTTGGATGAAGTTATAGTCCAGCTTTTATATAATAGAGGTATATTAAAAAATGACACTACTCCTGAAGATTTAAAAGCTTTTCTTTATGATGAGATAGATCCTTCAATATTAAAAAAGAGAGACCCTTATAAATTTAAAGATATGAAACGTGTTGTTACGAGAATAAAGAAGGCTGTAAAGTCTACTGGATCTAGGGAAAAAATACTGATTTATGGTGACTATGATGTTGATGGTATATGTGCAACCTCAATTTTGTGGGATTTTTTATATAATAAAATGAAAGCTGATGTAAGACCATTTATCCCATCTAGGTTTGTAGATGGATATGGACTTAATAAAGATCAAATTGAAAAAGCTTCTAAAGAAGGTATAACTCTCATTATAACTGTAGATTGTGGGATTAGAGATGTAGAAAATGCTAAAATTGCTAAAGATCTTGGTATTGATCTTATAATTTCAGATCACCATTTACCTCCAAAAACTCTCCCTCAAGCATATGCAATAGTACATCCTTTGATAGGGTATAACTATGCAGATTTATGCGGTGCAGGGGTTGCATTGAAAATTGTAGAAGCATTAGCTAAGGATTCTAAATATGAAAATTTTGATATAAGTGAATATTATGACCTTGCTGCTTTAGCTACTGTTTGTGATGTATCTAATCTGACTTTGGAAAATAGAACAATTCTAAAAAGGGGACTTAATGTTATTAATATGAGAAAGCGAAAGGGATTAGATGCACTTATTAGTGTATCTGAAATTGATAATATTGATGTTTATAAAATAGGATATATATTAGGTCCTAAAATTAATGCTACAGGAAGGTTATATGATGCATTGGATGGAGTAAGGTTATTAAATACACAAAATAGAGAAGTTGCAGAAAAACTATCTAAAAAATTACATGGTATGAATATTGAAAGACAGAATTTAACATTTCAAGGTGTGGAAAAAGCTAAAACTAAAATTAGTAAAGATGATTTTTTTAATCTTGTTTATGATGATATGTGGCATGAAGGTGTTGTTGGTCTTATAGCAGGGAGATTAACATCTGATACTGGAAAACCTACTATTGCACTAACTAAAAAAGGTGATGTATATATAGGATCCGGAAGATCAGTGGATGGGTTTAATATTGTTGAAGCACTTGATCAATTTTCAGATATTTTAGAGGCATATGGAGGGCATGCAGCAGCTTGTGGTTTAAAGATAAAAAAGGAAAATATAGAAAAATTGCAGATTGGACTCAATAAGCTCGCTGAAAAATATTTTAATGGATCTTCTAATAACTCTAGGTTTAAAAATAAAACTTCAAGTATTGAAAATGATTTTAAAATAATTTACATAGATAAGCAGTTAGTACTAGGTGATATAACTTTTGATTTTCTTAATAAAATAAAAATCTTAGAACCCCATGGTAGAGGTAACTCTACACCTATTTTCAAAGTTGCTGGGGCTGAAGTGCTATCAGTGTTTAACATAGGTTCTAAGGATAACTTTGTAAAAATGAAGATTACAGACAAAAATTCAGGGAATGTATTTGATGCTGTATGGTTTTCATCTATCTATAAACCAGACCAGATCATAAATTTCTCATATATTGATATTGCTTTCACTCTGGAGGACAATATATGGAGGGATAAACATACTCTTCAGCTTAAAATTGTTGATTTAAAACCACATATAGTTTAACCAATTTAAATATATGGAGATAATAGAATATTCAGATTTAGTTTCCAATATAAAAAAGAAAAAAATAACTTCAAATTTAGCAAAAATTGATGAAGCTTATGGATTGGCTAAGAAAGCCCATAAAGGAACCCTTAGATTAACTGGAGAACCTTTTATACATCATCCTTTAGCAGTTGCATTAATTCTATCTAATCTTGGTCTTGATGAAGAATCTATAATTGCCGCACTCCTACATGATGTTGTAGAAGATTCTGATGTTACATTACAAGAAATAGAAGAAAAATTTGGTAAAACAGTTTCAAATATTGTCGACGGGGTTACAAAAATAAAGACTATAGCTCATCAAAGTAGTGGATCTTTAAATCAGAATTTTGAAAATTTAAGAAAATTGTTAATCTCATCATCAGGTGATATACGGATTATTATTTTAAAAATTGCTGATAGACTTCACAATATGAGAACCATAAGTGTGAAGAGTAGAGAAGAACAGATAAAATATGCTAAAGATACAATGATGGTTTATTCTCCGATATCTGAATATCTTGGTATGGGAGCTATGAAGGCTGAACTGGATGATATATGTTTTGGAATATTGAATCCTAAAGAGAGTTTAGAAATAAATGAATATTTCAAATCACATACTGAATATAATGCTCAATTTATAAAAAAGGCAGAATCACAAATTTTTCATGATCTAAAGAGAGCAGGTATTAAATCTGAAGTATTTGGAAGAAGGAAAAATCTATATAGCATATATAATAAGATAGTAAAACGTAATGGTTATTTTGATGTGGAATACATATCTAGGTTATCTGATTTGTGGGCCTTTACAGTTCTTGTAGATACAAAAGAAGAGTGCTATAGGGGTCTTGGAGTCATTCATACGACATATAACTATGAGAGAGACAGATTTGATGATTATATAGCTAATCCCAAGAAAAATGGGTTTAAGGCTATACAAACAACTGTTAATCTTGATAATAAACCTGTAGAGATACAAATTAAAACACATAAAATGCACGAATATAATGAATACGGACCTGCTTCTCATATTGCATACAAGATTAAAGGAAGTAGTGGTATTGGCACTGATAAATTTGCTTGGATAAAGAATTTAATGGAGTGGAACAAGAAAGATATTCTTCTTGATCAAGATCTTATCTTTAATCGTATTTTTGTATGTACCCCTGAAGGTCTTGTTAAAGAACTTGACAAAGATTCTACTCCTGTAGATTTTGCATATACAATACATACCCAAATAGGTAATTCTATGAATGGTGCCAAGGTTAATGGGAAATTATCTCCTATTGATACCAAGCTTCAAACAGGTGATATTATTGAGATAATTGTTGATAAATCTAGGAAATATCCTAAAAGAGACTGGCTTAATTATGCTAAGATGTCTCAAACAAGAAATGTTATAAGAAAATGGTTAAGGATAGAGGAGGAGGAGAAAAAACTAAGTGATCAAAGTAAAGATACTGAATCTAGTAAGACTCATGATCAAAATATAAAATTAAAAAAACATCATGATCAGAATAAGGATATAGTTATCATAAAAGGTGTATCAAATGTGCCTTATAAATTTGCAAAGTGTTGCAATCCTATACCTCCAGATCACATTACAGGGTGTGTATCTTTATCAGGTCTAATTATGATACATAAATCTTCATGTAAAAATATTGATTTAGGTGTATCTGATGATAAACATAGATTCATAGAAGTTTTGTGGAATAATGAAAGTGCTTATTTGACAACCTCTCTGTTTCTAGAAAGTTCAGATAAAATTAGTATTGATAATGTTTTAAATACAATATTAAAAAAACAGATAACAATAGAAAACTTTAGTACCAAATCTTTTGAGGATCACTTTGAGACAATAATAGATATTAATGTGTCTACAAAAAATCAGCTTAATGATATAATAATAACTCTACAAGATATAAAAGGTATAAATAAGGTAAAAAGACAATGAGTATTATAATTTTATTAAAAGGTGATAGGAGATTAACTCAAAAATCAGAGGAGGTATCTAAATTTGACAAGTATTTAAAGGACTTATCATTAGAAATGATAAAATATGGGAAGTCTGTAAATAATTGTGTTGGACTATGTGGATGTCAGGTTGGAGAAAATAAAAGGATGTGTGTAGCAGAAATAGATGGTAAGTGGAATGTGTTTATTAATCCTAAAATAATATATAAATCAAATACTTTATCTGATGAATGGGAAGGATGTATGAGTCTTAAAGAAGGTAATTTGTATGGTAATGTTAAAAGACCATCCAAAATTATAGTTGAATATAAAGATGAATCATTTAAAAGAAGAATTATGCAGTTTGAGGGTTTCTATTCTCATTTATTACAACACGAAATTGATCATATGGATGGATTAATGTTTCTTGATAGAATGGAAGAACCCATTAAACTCTTAACAGATAAAGACTTAGAAATTCTATATAAAGATCCTGAATAAATATATATAAATTCTCAATGAAATTCTGTTTCTAAAAAATGTCTAATTAAAGGCATAATTTAACGATTAGTTATATATATATTGCAATTACAATGAAATATGTATATACTTCCTTTAAATGTTATCATAGAGGTATTTTCTATAGTGTCGACATTTAGAAGTACCCAAAAATGATTCAAATAAAGGAGGTGATTATCAATGTTAAGAACAGAATTAGCTGAGAAAATGGCAGCCTCAACAGGGCTTACAAAAAGAGCTGCAAATCAAGCATTAGATGCTTTTGTAGATGCAGTTACTGAGGCTTTAAGAAAAGGAGATGATGTTTTAATTACTGGTTTTGGAAAGTTTGAAGTTAGATCAAGATCAGAAAGAGAAGGAAGAAATCCTCAAACTGGAGCAAAAATCAGAATTGCAGCAACAAAATCTCCTGCATTTAGAGCTGGAAAAGCACTAAAAGTAGCAGTAAAATAAGCTTTATTTTTTAAAACAAAATTGCAAATCCCACATAGAAGTGGGGTTTGTTTTTTTTATTGAACTATTTCAAATACATTAAAGAGAAGTTTGGTAAGAAGAAGGGTTAATGCTATCGGTAGTTAACTTTTGATTAGATATGCATATTTATAAAATCTAATATTTTATTATAATCTATAGTATATATATTTTTATCATTTCCAAAATATGTGATTTGTCTTTTTAATAAATTAATGGTATTTTTATTAATTTTCTCAATCAATTCTTCATGAGTTAGTTTGTGTTCAATAAATTCTATGGACTCTTTATAGCCTATCATACAAAGTCCTGGAGCATCTTTTTTATAACCTAATTTTAATACGCCTAGAGTTTCATCAACAAGACCTAGTTTAATCATGTTATCAGTCCTATTTCTTATTCTCTTTATTATTTTTTCTTTTTCTATATTTATTTGTACTTGTATATACTCATTATTTTCAGAGGATTCTGGTCCAAATTCGTTTTGTATTATTTCACCTTTTTCTATGTATCTTATCAATCTCACTTTATTATTTATATCAGAATTATTTAATATTTCTTTAAATTTCGGATTTATAGAATATAATATATATTGTAACTCTTCTTTAGTTTTGCTTCCTAGTTCCTTTCTAAGTTTAAAATCAGGATTTTTGCCCAAAGAAAGGTTATATACAAGTGCTCTTGTATAAAGTCCAGTGCCTCCAACTATTATAGGAGTTTTACCTTTTAACTCTATATCTTTTATTATTTTTTTTGCATCATTTTTAAATAAGAATGCAGAATATCTTTGATCAGGATTTATAATATCTATAAGATGTGTTTCCACATCTTTAAACCTTTCCTTTGATGATCCTATATCAAGATATCTATAAACCTGCCTAGAGTCAGCAGAAATGATTTCTCCATTAATAGTTTTTGCAATATCATATGCAAGTTTAGTTTTACCAGATGCTGTTCCACCTACAATCACAATTTTTTTCATTTTAGTAGTGAATACTGAATCAAGATTATTGAACTTAGATTTATGAGTTTTTTGGATTAAGATTTATTTTTTGTTTTTTTTACCTTGCCAATTTCATTTAGTTTTTCTCCGCCTAAAGATGCAATACCTGCCAGTGAGCCTAGATTCATAGATTCAAGTGCTGATGATGGCACAATCATTAGGGCACCTTTTTCCTTTAAACCTTCAAATAGCATATTCATGGCTCTTAGATGTAGTGCTACAGGATTATCTTTGTACTTTTCTGCTGCTTTACTAAAGCTATCTGCTATTATTCTTTCTGAATCTCCAAGTATTACCCTAGATTCTCTTTCTCTTTCTGATTGTGCTTTTTGACTCATTGCATTCTGTAAATTTTCTGGAATAATAACATCTCTCATCTCCACTGATATAACTTCAATGCCCCAAGGGCTTACTCTTTTTCCTATTACTACTTTTAGCGCCTCATCAATATTTTCCCTTTCTGATAATACAGTAGAGAGTTCGCTCTTTCCTATAATATCTCTTAGTGCAGTTTGTGCTGCAAGAATCCCAGAATTGTAATAGTCTGCAACAGCCAAAGATGCCATTTTGGCATCAATCACTCTAAAGAATAAAATTGCCTCGACTGACACTGGAACACTATCTTTAGTTAATGTCTGTTCAGCTTTTATTGGGACTGACATTGTTCTTAAATCTATCCAATAGGGTATAGTTTCAAATACTGGTATTATAAAAAATATGCCAGGACCAGATATTCTAGCAAATTTCCCAAGTCTTAATACTGTTGCTCTATCCCACTCTGCTGCTGTATGAATAGATATTGATACTAATACTGCAAGTAAGAAAAATATCACCCACATTGTGACTGCTAAAGTAAAATTTGAAGAGAATAAAGGTAATCCTACAAAGAATCCTACAGCTATAATGAGTAAAAATAAAACCGAAGCTAAAGGACTTGTTGCTGACCTTCCTGGCATGGTATCTTGCATATATTTAGTGACTGATATTATAGAGTAATTCTATACCTAATTAGGGTAAAAAACAAATAATATTGTAAATATTTAGTCCAAGAAAACTTTGAATACACCTTCTTTATCTTTTATATATCTTCTTGTTTTTGTTTGTCCGTCCATTGTATATACAACTATCTCAGTTAAATCGTTAACAATAATACGAATATTAGCCTTAGTCCTATTCAAATATACTTTTTCTATTGCAATTTTTACTGAAGGTGGATCTTTTTTTCTCTCCTCAATGAATACAAGAAATATATCTGTGTCCATATCAAGTGTTGGATGACCAGTAATATATGCTGGGTCTCCATCACCTTTAACCTTTATAAAGGCTTTTGAATTAGTATCTAAGATGCTTCTTAAATAGGGGTATATCTCTTCTGCTACCAAATCTCTATATTGCTCCTGTTGCTCTGTTACTGTATCAACTTCTCCCATATTTAATTATTGAATTAAAGTAAAATTTCCGTTAGTTGTGTGACTATACCCTCTTATTATACTCATAGATTTATCATATATTGTTATTGATTCAGGATTTTTTATTAATATTGTGTAATTATCTGGGTGTTTAGCTCTTAATAAAACAATAGTCTGACCATTTTCTACTCTTATTTTGATTGTTTCATTTCTAGGATACATATCGTTCTCTCTTTCCAATGGTCCACATTTCTTACCATCAACAGAAAGCTGTTGTTCTTCTTTAGTCTTGATAATGACTCTCACATCTTCCATAAAGGAAATACCCTTTAATGTCTTATCTATATCCTTCTCTGTATCTTCTGGTGTAAGTAATTCATCATGTGGTTGTTCAGTAAATATCATTTGTTCTAACATAATATTAAAAAACTAAAATAATAAGAATCTTGGCCCAAAATTTATTTTTTTGGAATAATTGTCTTTACAAATTTGTTTCCAAGTGGCAAGTATGATACAAAGTCTCTATCTTCATCAGGTAAAAATAATGTTATAATAGGATTTTTAAACTGTACTATACTAGAATTTCTCCTGGTTTTTGAGTTGAACCATACAGTAACTTTTAATGTATCTCCAATATAATCTATTCTCAATATTTCATCAGTTTCAGGATTGATAAATATCTTTGTTTCAGTAGGTAGAACACTATCTGCTTCATCAGAATATACATATTGACATTCTACAATGCCCATATCAACTGCTTCTATTCTAGCATGAAGTCTAGAATTGAATCCTCTCATTTGGGCATTCAATTCTTGTTCAACTTTATTAAGTTCTAATATTTCTGTATTTTTTGTTGGTTCTTGCTCTATCATAATATTATGAGAATGGAGTATATCATGCCTTATAGTATCCTTGCAATATAGAAAAATCAATACTTGAGAGTATGCCGTCTTGACCAATTGAATTTTTGCACTCTAGGTTGTGATTATGTTGTTGTGGTCTCATAATTTGCTATAGTACTAAATATCTCTTTAAATAGCTCTTTCTTGTATTTTGCCATATCTTGTGCACTTT
>JAJZKG010000017.1 GCA_021809565.1 bacterium
AGGACGTGTTCTTGTGAAGGTTACAAACTATAACGGGAATATTAAGGTGGGGGCAATGATCACAGGCTCTCAATTTGCAGGTTATGGCGAGCTTGCAACAACGGGAGGACGTGTAGTTGGTATGGCATTAAACTCTCTAAATTCGAGTACACCGGGTGTTTCAACATTCATATATAATGGTACAAACTATTTAAGAGGAGAAATATTAATGTTGGTTAAGAATGAATATTATAACCCTATTGTATCCCAAGTTTCTGGTTTATCATACCAGGATATCCAAGATATCGGGGGAAATATCAATATCAGTGGTAATTTAAATCTATCTGGTAACCTAGCAGTAGGAGGACATATCATATCAACTGGAAGTTTACCTACCCTTGTTATAAACTCTAATGCGGGAATTGGTGCACAAGCTAGTCTAAACACTGGATCTACTGACACAACAGGAGTTTTGAATCTTACTACCGGCACATCATCACTAAAAGCAGGAACGCAAATAACAGTAAATTTTAAAACACCATATACCTCTACACCTAAAGTTTTAATTACACCTACCAATCCTTTCAAACAGATAAGCATGGATATGCAAGGAGTATATGTTACAGAGAGTAAAACTGGCTTTACTATTAACTTTGCAAATCATAATACTACATCAGAAGCTTATTCTTGGAACTATTTTGTAATACAATGAGTCTACGCCTTTGATCTATACTTATTGTTTATAATTTCAAGAATAGGGTTAATATCATCATTCCATACTTCATATGATGCGTCATAAAAAGAATGGGCGGACTCTTTGAGTCTAGACTCTTTAAAATATTCTATTTCTGCCTTTGCAGCAATCATTCTATCTTCTATACTGTTAGCGTCATCCCCTCTTTTTTTCATCCTGTAGTACAGAAAGTTTATATCTTTCGGATATAAAAATATGGAAAATGAATCCTCAAATAATGGTTTGATCTGATTAATAGTAAATATATAAATTAATACTAAAGGTGTAAATCCAGAATCAGATACATTTTTAAAAGCATCTTTTCTAAATCCATATTTTGCTCCATAAAAAGTATTTGATATTAAAAATTCACCTTTATTCTCCATATCAGTATATTTTTTATTAGTCACGAATTCATATTCTATGTTATTATTCTCTCTGCCTCTTTTTTTACGTGTTGTAGTAGACATTACCCTCCTGAAATTGTACTGATTATTAGAAAGTAACTTATTCATAATATAGGTTTTACCTATACCTGATGGACCTGATATTAATAGGGGAATGTTATTCCAACTAGATGTATCCCAAGGGGATGTATTCCAATGGGATGTATCCCAATGTTTAAAATTCATGAATCTAGATTCCATAAATTTAAAAAGAAACTTTATAAAGATCATAACATAATAAACAATATAGTTTAATATATGATTTTTTAAAGAAGGAATTTATGGTGCAATACCATAGTACTGGAATAATTGTTTTGCTATTGCCCCCCACTCTACACAGGCTGTGGTTGCAGCATAATATTGGCCTAAGAGTGGTTTATGAGGAGAGTTCATCATTGTAAGTAGTATAAATTTAGGGTTATTTGCTGGAGCATATGCTACATATGTCATCACATAATTGTGAGTAGAATATTGTCCAGGATGTTTTACGGATGGCATTTGAGCAGAACCAGTCTTTCCAGCGATAATAGGCATATATGCTCCAACTCCAGTTTGGTGTAACGCCCAATTAGGTTCTCCACCCGTTGTATATGTAAACATAGAATTAAGCTGTGATGCTACTGTAGGAGTTATGGGCCTGTTCACTACAGTTGGATGATACACCACAGTCTTACCATCTGGAGTTGTGATGCTATTCACTACATATGGTTGCATTCTCACTCCTCCGTTTGCAACAGCAGCATATGCATCTATAATCTGAAGCGGAGATACGGAAACAAATTGTCCAAAAGAATCTGTTGCAAGATTGGATTCATTCCATGTTTGATATGGAGGAATAATTCCTGTCTCCTCACCTTGAAGTGTAATACCAGTAAGTGAACCAAACCCAAAATTTTTGGATTCATTATACATAATTTGTGATGAAAGGTATTTTGTTGCAATAATACTAGCTCCAACATTTGATGATTGAAATAGAATTTGACCAAGATTCATCACTCCATCAGGAGCCTTATTCCAGTTATATATAGTTTTTCCTCCAACTACGAACCTTCCTGTTTTATCATCTACTGTAGTTTGTGGAGTAACCTTACCAGATGATAGTGCTGCTGCTGCCATAATCAGTTTTCCTACAGACCCAGGCTCATAAATAAATGAAATAGCATTATTAAGATAATCCGAATATTGATACTTCCAGTAAGTATTTGGATTAAAACTAGGGTATGAAGACATAGCAATAATAGCACCTGTTTTAGGGTTCATAACTATTGCTGCACCAGATGTTGCGTCTTCTTTTTTTGACCAATATTGGATATCCGATGATACAATATTTTGTATAGCTGGGTTTAGTGTTAGATTTATAGTATCACCATTTTGTGGTGGTATGAATTTATAATTTTTATTAAGTAAGGGTATTCCTAAAGCACTTTCTATCCCTTGGGTGTAGCCAGAATGTCCTGTTAAAGCCCCATTAAAGTATCCTTCAATACCATAAAATCCACTAATATTACCACTTCTATCCTTGCCTAAAAACCCTAATACATGAGCAAATAAACTACCATTAGGATATGACCTTTGTTCATTTTGGATGAAAGATAAAGAGGTTAGATTAGATAATTTATTCTTCTCTTTTGTAGTTACATTTGAAGCAATTCTAACCCATATAAGCTTTAGATTTATTAAATTCCAAATTTGCTGCTGTGGGAGACCTAATTCCTTTGTTACCTCACTGACAAAATTATTTCTATTTGTAATATTTTTTATTGTGACATAGGCATCATATATAGGTACATTATCAGCGAGAACAAGACCATTAGATGCAGTTATAAGACCTCGGAGTGATGGAATTGTAGTTGAAAAATTATTTTCCTGTGCAGCCTGTATTGTGTATTTACTATTCTGACTTATTTGTATATTAAAAAGCTTAAACCCTAATACTAAAGATATTATAACAAAAATTATCATTATACTTGATATTTTTCTGCTAAATGATCTATACCCTGAGGAGCTTGCTCCTGCGGGGCTTGCTCCTCCGGGGCTTACTCCTGAGGATATTGACCCTGATTTAGCAGGTTTGAGACCGAATTTTCTACTGTCCATTATGATAATCCATATTTATTAACAAGCTTTAATTGGAACTAGTTGTCTTAGGTCCAGATCCAGTGGATCCAGATCCAAGGGAACTTGCTCCAAGGGATCCAGATCCAAGGGAGCTTGCTCCAAGATTGAAACTATAAGTACCTCCTGGGACATACTGTACGCTCTTTACACTTTTATATCCATTCTTCAATACCGTATTTTTGATTGCCATAATTGATTGGGCAGAAGAAACTTCTCCTTGTAGATTTTGATTCTGTATATTGATAGCACTATATTGATTAACAAGGTTTGAAACCTGTATACTTGCCAGATCAATTTTATTCATTAAATATAACTGACCGGCAACCACCATGATAAGTACTACTATCATAAGATTTAACAATTTATTTAATTTTGTTGTTTTTTTATTTCTTTTCATATACTCTTAATTTTGCAGATCTTGCTCTTTTATTTTTTTCAATCTCCATAGTTTCTGGAACAATGGGTTTTTTATATAAGCTTATAAACTCCTTATTGCCACCAGATCTATATTCATTGGATCTTGATCCATTAAAAAAATTCTTAACAATTCTATCTTCCAGTGAATGGAAAGATATTATTTCTACCCTACCCCCATGTTCAAGTATTTCTGGCACTTGGTGCAGTGAATCAAATAAAGCGCCCAACTCATCGTTGACTGCTATTCTTAATGCCTGAAATATCCTTGATACATGGTGATAGAGATAAGCTTTATTTCTTGACTCTAATTCCTTCTTTAGTGGTATTTTTACACTATAACTAATGATTTTAACTAGTTCATCTGATTTGACAATTTCCTTTTCTTTACGTTTTTTTATAATATTCTTAGCTATAATTCTAGAGAATGGTTCTTCCCCATATTTTTTGAAGATATTATAAAGCTCATCTTCATATAGTCCATTTATTAAATCTGAAGCCTTCACTTTTAAATTCTTATCCATCCTCATATCAAGATCAGAATTCTCAATATATGAGAATCCTTTATCCGAATTATCTATCTGAAAACTAGAAAGCCCAAGATCATAGACTATACCATTTACCTTACTTTCTATATTAATACCTGAAAGTATGGATTTAATATTCCTGAAGTTTGAGTTTACTATGTATACTCTTACATCACCTACTAAGATATATGTATTCATATCCTTGATATTTTTAAAATGCTTATCTAGTAATTTTCGAAAATTCAAGCAAGCATCATTATCAACATCAATAGATACCAAAGTAGCTTTTCTAAAACCACCTTGTTGTAGATTTTCTATAATCTTTAAACTTACCCCTCCACCCCCAAGAGTCATATCTACATATATCCTTTCTTTACTAATATTCCCAGTATCACCATTCTTGGTATAAATACCAGAGGTATAGATACCAGAGGTATAGATACCAACGGTATATATACCTAGATTGTCTAAAACTTGTTGTAAAAGGACACTGTTATGATAGTTATTCATAACAAGTTATTCATATCCTAAACCTTTGTTTCCCGAACCTAAGCTCCCAGACACATTAACTCCATTTAATGCATCTGCAATATTGGAACTGTTAGTTCTTAAAAAGTTTTCTCTCTCCTTCCACCTTGCCTCATTCCATATTTCAACCCAATTTATAAGGCCAATAAATGATATATCCTCACTAAGTTCTGCATGGTTAACCAAACTTTGAGGTATAACAAATCTACCCTGATCATCTAAAGATACTTCTTGAGCGGAACCTAGTATAAATCTCGCGGTATCTCTAGCACTCCCTATAGTAAAAGGTTTATTTGTTATATCTTTGATCATTAAATCCCATTTTGAAAATGGAATGACCAAAAGACAATCTTCATATCCTTTAGATATAATTAACTTGTCACCAGTTTCTGATCTAAATTTCTTTGGTAAAGAAGTTCTATTTTTATCTTGTAATTTTGCACTAAATTCGCCTATTAACATATTTTTTATTCTTTCTAATTATAAAAAACCACTCATCACCACTTTCAACCACTAACTGTAATCATTAATTTAATACTTATAGTAATTTGTGTCAAGCAACCTTAAAAAAATGCTTTAAATATAAATAAATACATACATTAATTTAGTTGGAATCTAGATTCACGGAATTTTGACCATATAATTTCATTATCATATTTTTTATGGGATAATATGGACAATGAAAATACTAATAATAGGAAACAAAAAATCAGAACAGACTATATATATATACAAAGAAGCAATTAATAGAGGTCATACAGCAGATATTATATCTAAAAAAAGTATATCTATTAAATATGACGGACCTTCTATTTTTGTATCAAGTGATGATATTCACAACGAGTTTCTATCATATGATGTATACATATTCAGAATTATAAAGAATGATTTTGCCTCAACTATAGCTTCTTATTTGAAATTACATGGTAAAGTTTTTATAGATAAAGATATGGATGTTCCTGGAATAGGCATGAAGAATATTACAACCGTGTTAAAAAACCCTAAATTTAGTATACCATCGTTTGTATTGTCCCCACAAAAAAGTGATATTGAAAATTTTAAATATCCAGCTGTTTTGAAAGATACATATGGTAAAAAGGGTAAAAATGCCTATATAGTAGAGGATAGCAATCAAGCTATAAAGATATTAAAAGATAATAAAGATATAACATTTATGATGCAAGAGTATATAAAAAAAGATAAGGAAATCCGTATTATATTTGTAGGAGATAAAATACTTAATATTGGAATGCTAAAGATAAATGATAAAAAATTTGTACAAAATATTGCTCAAGGAGGAATTGGAATACCTGTAAAATTGAGTAAAGAGGAACTTGAAATTGCAGAACAATGTATGATGATATCATCTTTTGATATCGGAGGTATAGACATTATGTTAGGATCCAAAGATTCAATAGAACCTAAACAAGAATATTTCGTACTTGAGATAAACAGATCACCTATTTTCTTAGAGTTTATGAAAGTAACAAATATGAATGTACCTAATGAAATAATAAAGCTCTTAGAAGAAAGGTATACAGAAAACAAAAATTAAAAAGATACTGCTATTTCAATAAAAATCAAAAAGGAATATAATAAATTTAGTTAATTTATAAATATACAATTATGCAAAATTCAAATTTTGATAGTAACATGGTTACAACAACATTTAAATTACATGGATATAAAGTTACAGAAGATCTTGGTGTGGTAAAAGGTATAATAGTAAGATCTAGAAGTATTGTAGGTAACTTAGGAGCAGGATTACAAACTATATTTGGAGGAAATATAACCATATATACTAATATGTGTGAAAAGGCTAGGGATGATACATATAACCTTATGTGTGAACATGCTAAATCTTTTGGTGCTAATGGAATAATAGGTATGAGATATGATACTAATGAGATATCACAAGGAATATCAGAAGTGTTATGTTATGGTACAGCTGTTAAAGTTAAAAAGGTATAATTTTACATTTTATGATAGTAGTAGATGTTGAAACTACAGGTCTAAACCCAAGGAAAAATTCTATAGTTAGTATAGGAGCAGTAAATTTTGAAAACCCAAAAGAACAATTCTATGGAGAGTGTAGGCCTTGGATTAGTGCAGCAGTGAATGACCAAGCACTGTCCATAAATGGATTTTCTAAAGAATACTTAAAGAACAATAAAAAGTCTCACAATAAACTCATTTTGGAATTTGCAGAATGGATGGATGGACAGGTTGAGAATCAGATTATAGGTGGACACAATCCATTCTTTGATACTGAATTCCTCACTTATTCATATAATAAATGTAAAATAAAACCTACTTTCGGATATAGGATAGTTGATCTTCATTCGATATGTTATGCAAAAATCATTAACGATATAAAACTCCAAAATAAAAGTAGCGTAGATAAACTACACCTAACATCAAATGATATATTTAATTATGTGGGACTTTATGATGAACCTAATCCTCATAATGGACTAACTGGAGCTAAGATGGAGGCAGAAGCATTATCAAGATTAATATCACATAAGAACTTACTTGAGGAATTTCAAAAATTTGAAATACCATACTATATTAAATAGTTTTTTTTGGATAGTTCTAATTCTTTTTTACTTCTAGCTTTCTCAAAATATACACCAATGTATATAAATAATATACCAAATGCCATTGATACTACAGTAGATAATATAAATAGTATCATCATTTCGAAAAAATATGATGACTGAGTAAGATAAGTTATTGGAATACCTTGAGATTTGAATAAATGTTGGTTATGTTTTATTACTTGGTTCTGATATAGCCAAGGGTGAGTAGTAAGATCTATTATAAAAGTTAAAAGTGTTCCTAATATCCCTGCTATAAGATTTAGAAAAATTGCAAAAAATACTATGGACTTCATAGAGAATTGAGTCTTTTGCATAAGATGACCAGCATACACAAAAAATAATATGAACCCTATAAGAATAAAAAGTGAAATCACATCTGGAACTATTGTTTTGTATAAAATATCATCTATTAAAGTTAAAATTAGATATACAATTAAGAATCCCATCCCATACAACTTTATTGGCCCAAATTTTTTTAACATAATATTAAGTAAAGAAAATATAAAATTATTTCGGATTTAAATTCTAGGATTTAGATCTTAGGACTTAGATCCTTTTGTATATTCATGAATTTTAGTACCCATATATACAAATGCCAGATAAAATATAGTTAAAATAACCAGATCTAATATGAATGATCCAGATATCTGACCATAAAAAGCAGCTTGAGATATTGATTCTATACTTTTATGATTTATTGAATAATATAAATTAGAAAAGTAAACCCAAGGCTCTGTATATGAATCAATGAATACTGTTGTTACAAAACTAAGTATTTTAGTTGCAAAAATTACTAGAAAGGCATATAAATAAGGTTCCATTTTTGTATATTTTTTAAAATAGAAACCAAAATATATAAAAAACAGTATAGAAACAACAATCATGAAATAATATAGTATCTCAGACAAAATAGTAGTTTGGTAAAAAATTCCAGTAAAAATAGATACAAGAATATTCAAAAGAAAATATAAAATTATATACCTTTGGAGCCAACTCCTTTTTACGTCTATCATTAGATATAATTATTACATAAGTGAGTATTAATGTACAAGAGAACTGATTCTATAAAAATAAAGGTACTATTTAAATATATAGAAATCTCCAGAAAGGTTATCTGCATAAAATTTACCATTAGCATAAAACATTCCTCCAACTGCAACTTTTCCTCCTGTGGTACGAGTAGCTAAATATTTTCCCGTATTTTTATTATATACTTGAATATTACCAAGACCATTATCAAAATATAGATAGTTACCAACTACAATAAATGGTTTATTATTTAATCCTGTAGAATGTGTAGACCATACTATTTTACCTGTATTTGTATTTACTGCAATGATCTTTTGTGTTGCAGTGGAACCTACATAAACCATATTTCCACTTATTGTAGGAACACTACCTATCATTTGAGCTCCATGAGGTAGATTCAAAGGTCCATATCCTTCATTTAGAGACCATACGATAGATCCTGTCTGAGCATTAATCTTATATAAATATTCATATCCAGAGTTTGTTTTATCATTAACCAATTTTGCAGCATCAGTATAAATATAACCATTTGAATATGCAGGAATAACATCATCTAATCCACCATTTATTCCAATATTTCCAAAATTATGTTTCCATACTATTTGGTGTGTTTGTATATTTACATCAAATAAATAATAAGGATAAGAACCTCCAAAATATAAATTATTACCAACCAATAGTGGAGATGCTTGTGAAGATATTGAACCATAATCTAGACTCCATAACACTTTTCCAGTACTAACATCAAGTGCATACAGCATTCTATTCCCTCCTATTGTGTATACTACTCCATTCTTGTATGCAGGGGTTGGTTTCCTTTGACCATTGGTAACTGTGAATTTCCAAATGATCTTCCCAGTACTAATATCCAAAGCATAAACACCACTAAGCCCAGTACCTCTATTAAATGTAGTCTTAGAGGTATTAAAGAATGCATCATTCCCAGTACTCACAATAACCATACCAAGTTGAGATAGAACCAATGGGTTATTCATAACAAGATTAGGAAAATTTGTTCTCCATACAATTTTACCAGTTTTATTGTCTATTTTGACTATAGCTCCTTGATAATTTGGGTTGGGAACGCCATAGGTTTCAAAATAGTTAGCAGTATCTAGAAAAGAATAATCTCCAGAAACAACAGGTTGAGAAAAGAATGGAAGACCATAGTTCTTCTTTAAAACAACTTTATCCAGATATGTCTCTGTCTTGGTAACAACTGAATTATTTTTTTCACTACCATATGCTGAAGAAACATTACTTGTATAATATGATGTTTGAGGCGTTACTACAACAGTCTTTTTAGTTAATAGTGAAACTACTACAACTAATATTACTGCCAGAAGAACACCTATTATATATTTTTTATTATTTATTCTCATATATCTATTATATATACATTTAAATAATATAAAAAGTTTCATATAAGAAGATTTTCTTATTCATTATAACATACTATTGTTATTTCCCCTTTTATAGAAGTTTTTTCTTTATAATATTCCCAGTATCACCAGTCTT
>JAJZKG010000001.1 GCA_021809565.1 bacterium
CTAAAACTTACCTTTTCAACCATAAAATCAAAAAAATTTGGGAAAGCAAAAGACTTTATTGATGAATTGTTAAATAGAAATTAACAATACTCCCAATAGGTATATTTAGAATAAAAATATTTGAAATAAAATGCTTGAAAAGGTAAGTTTTAGAAGAAAAATAGTTGATGTAAAAAAAAATATAAAATTAAGAGATGTTGTTAATAATACACTTATAGAACTGTTTGGTAGAGAATTAAACCTAATTAATGATAAAAATAAAAAATCCAATTTAGAATATAAATATACACGTAAAGGTAATATTACAATAATCACCCCAAGCTCAGTTATTGCACAAGAAATTATCCTTCAAAAAAACTTAATAATAGATAGTATTAATAAAATATTAATCAAAAATAAAGATACTACTCTAATAAAAGATGTAAAAGTAAAAATAAAATCCTTGGATTGAAAATATTTATATTATCTCTCTTGAAGTGGGGTCATAAGATATGTGAAGTTTGGATCAGATGTGTCTTCAAATTGAGAAACTTTCTTTTTTTGTGGATTATTTGTTTGTATTTGAAGTTCATTTCCTTCTACGTGATTTAAAAAATCCATAAGATATTTTGAGTTAAAACAAATAACACCTTTCTCTCCTTTTATTTTTGTACTAACAAAACTAACACTTTCCCCAACTTCAGCAAGTGAAGAATATATTTTTATTTCATCTTTTAAGGGATTTAAGTCTAAATATATTCTTGAAATATCCTTGAATTTGAAAATATTTGAAAGTTTCACTACATCTCTAAATTCTTCAAAATTAATAGTAAATTTATTATCAAAAGATTCTGGAAATATTTTTTTATAATCAGGATATTTACCATCAATAATCCTAGATATAAACTTAACGTTTAATATTTCAAATATTAACTGATTTTTATTCTCAGTTTCAGAAATATATAAAAATGTTTCTTCATCCACATTAAGTTCCTTTATTATTTTAGAAATACTGTCAACAGATGTAGTTGGAATAATAATATCTCTATCAGTTTCTTTTTTAACCTCAACACCTATAATTTTATAACTTGCAAACCTAAATCCATTAATTCCTATCAACTTGAGAGAATCTTTTTTCTTATCGTTAGGAGATTTTTTATCTGTACTTTTTGATGATATATCTGTCTCAAATAATATTCCATTTAGTATTGTCTTAGTAGGATCTGTTGACGATGCAAATGTCACTTTATCTGCAGCATTTGAGAAATCTAATGCATTTATTTTTATAAAATAATCATTTTTCTTGTCTTTGAATTCAGGAAATTCATCAGAAGGTATAGTATTTAAAGAAATTTCATTCTTTAAATCTGAAATTATCAGTTTAAAATCCTCAACTTTTATATTTATAGCCTCAGACTTAAGATTGGAGAGGAAATCATATAAATTCTTTAAATTAACAGTAATAGAACCCTCTTTTACGATCTCAACTCCACAATAGGAAACTATTGTTTGTTCCATATCAGTTGCAATAATAACTATCTTACCTTCTTCTGTTTTTAGAAGAACATTTGATAGTATTGGAATACTGGATCTAACATTTTGAACTTTACTTGCAAAATTTAAAGACTCCAATAAATTTTCACGAACTATGTTTATCTCCATAAAACTTTATTCTTCTTTTAATAATATATAAATTTAGTAGTCTTATTAGGTCTTGTTTATAACTTTAATATTAACCATAAAAGGCTTATTTTATATAATCAAATCTTGGTGTATTTCCTGTTTATAATATAAAATTATATTATAAATTGCAAAAACACTCATATTTTTTATATATATAACAATAAAAGTGAACTATTATAACTGTGTATAATTAATATAAAATGTTTATTCTTTGTGTATTTAAAAGTTACTATTTTTTAGAAATACACACAAAAATCAGTATTTATAAACATCTTATACACAGATAATATTCACAATATACACATATAATAATATTCTTTAAAAGAACTATAATTGATGCCTGATCTCCGATATTTGATCCTTAATCTGTAAATCAACCCCCATTAAATTTTCAATCTTATCCACACCATGCATTATTGTAGTATGGTCTTTTCTCTTAAGTATTGATGCAACTTCCACAAGAGAAAGGTTTAAATCTGTCCTTAAAATATACATAGCAATTTGTCTGGGGAGTACAACTTTTACAGTTCTTCTTTCTCCAAAGATATCTTTTCTTGAAACTTCATATTTTTCACAAATAGAATCAATTACATCTTTAGGTCTAAGTCTTTTTTGTCGTCTTTTTCTAGATATACCTATATATTTTGATATATCTTCAGGTGTTAACTCTTTATTTAGAGATGTTTGTAGTGCAATCACCTTAGTTAAAACACCCTCCAGTTCTCTAATATTAGATTCAATGCCGATTGCAATCATTGACAATACTTCATCATTGATCTTAATTCCTCTTTCTTCGCATTTTTTTCTTAAAATTGCGACTCTTGTTTCTTCATCTGGTAAAGATATATCAGCTACCATTCCCCCTTCAAATCTAGAGACTAACCTTTCTTCTAAATTTTCTATATCTCTTGGATGTCTATCAGAGGCTAATATAATTTGTTTATTTGCTTGGTGGAGAGTATTAAATGTGTGAAAAAATTCTTCTTGAGTTCCCTTCCTTCCAGAGATAAACTGAATGTCATCTATTATAAGAACATCATTTTCTCTATATTGTTTTCTAAAGTTTTCCGACTTACCTTTTTTTATGGAGTTTATAAGTTCATTAAGGAATGTTTCACTACTTACATATGCAACTTTATAATCAGGGTTTTTTTCTAATATAGAATTACCTATTGCCTGCATAAGATGTGTTTTTCCAAGACCAACTCCTCCAAATACAAAAAATGGATTATATATTTCCCCTGGTTTATCTATTATTGCACAAGCAGCTGCATGGGCAAGCCTATTTGATGAGCCAACAATAAAATTTTTAAGTGAATATTTTGGATTTAACCCAGCCTTTATCAGGGAAGAATCACGAGAGGTCTCAGTTTCTTTTTTCAAAACATCTTTTGTGGCCGAATCTTTTGTATTTATTTCAAACAAAGGTGTATTTTCAACAGCATCTCCCTTTTTTACAACTAAAGTTATATCTACGGGGCTTCCATAAGCGTCAGACAGAGCCTTTCTTGTTATATTTAAATAATTTAGATTAATGTAATCAGAGGTGAATGAGTTGGGACATGATATTTTTGCTATACCGTTTTTTATATCAACAAGTTTTGTTTTTGAAAACCAAATTTGATAATTCTTTTCAGAAATATTTAGTCTTATTTGGGATACAGCTATTTTCCAAATTCCAGGAAGAAGATCTTTTTGATTAGCATCCTTTTGGTTTAGGTCTTTTAAATTTAAATCTTGAGCTTTCCCGAAATTTTTATGCATATGTTATAAATAAAAAGTCTAATATATTTAATATGTCAGGCATAAAAAAATTAAAACTTAAGGATAACAATCCTTGGATTTTAAGCCAACGACTTAGATCCGAGAGGCAGATAATAAGCAAGGGTATCAAATTGTGGATAACTTTTCAAGTAATACTGGAAATGATTGTCATTACAACAATATTTGGTTTATACTCTAAAACACAGAGAAAGTCTTTTAAAAAAAAAGACTTTAATATATTATTATGGAAATGGAGAATACTGAACACAATGAAGGTATAATAAGATTAAAACCAAAAGGTTTTGGAACTAAAAAATCCAGAGCTAAAGGTTTCACTTTAATTGAAATATTGATAGTTATAGTTATTATTGCAATACTTGCACTTGTTGTTTTTATAGCAATAAATCCAGCAGGGAGAATAAGTGATTCTCAAAACACAACAAGCTTGAAAAATGTGAAGGCAATAATTAATGCATTGGAAACATATACGGTTGACCACAATGGAACAATTCCTCCTTCAATCCCTAGTTTACCATCCCCCCTTATAACCACAAATACATCTAGTTCAGGGTTAGGATCTGGATACAATATAGAAAACGGAAAGCCAGGGTTACCTAATTGTGTCCAGGCTGGAGCGTCATCAGGGAATTGTGCTAAAGTAGCCTCTGGAAGTTTATTGTATACTGAAATCCAATCATATTTATCTTCTGCTCCGACAGGCGGACCATATTATGTTGGACAAGGGAGCAATGGAAACAACATAGTTGTTTTTGCTGTAGGAATGAAACAGGGAATTACTACCGATACTGTAGGATATGGAGTTGCATACATGCTATATGCTTTTAGATAGGAAGATTTAAAGTTCAATTATGTTAATTCCCAGGATTGACAAAAATTTTATACTAATATAAATTGATAATAAGTCAGATAAAGGGGGTGAAAGAGAATTATGATAAAAACTAATTTTAAAGGAGCTAGCCCCAAACAAGCTAATGCTTTATCTAGATCCAAAAGATCAATGTCTAAAGGTTTCACTTTAATTGAAATATTGATAGTTATAGTTATTATTGCAATACTTGCACTTGTTGTGTTTGTAGCAATTAACCCAGTAGGGAGAATTGCAGATGCAAATAACTCAACTAGACAAACAGATGTTCAGCAAGTTGCTCATGCAATATTGATGTACACTAACGATCACCAAGGTCAGTACCCAGGTGGTTTGACTCAGCTTACATCTCCATTGATAAATACATCTGCAGCTTATGGATATTCACTAACCGGATCTTCAATTGGAGTTCCTAATTGTGTTACAGGAACAGGAACAGTACCTAACGCTACAGTTACGGTATCCTCATCTTGCGTACTATTAACACAAGGATCTGCCGTTGGTAATGAACTTTCACAATATCTAAGTTCTTTCCCTTCAGGTAACATCTATATGGCAGAAAATTCAACAGGAACAAGATTTGTTGTTTTCGCAACAGGAATGCAACAAGGTGTAACTGTTGACCCTAAAGGTTATCCTGTAGTATGGAGTTATAACTAATAGGCAATATTGTGGGGGGCGACGACGAACATTTTTATGTTGTCGTCCCTGACGGTTAGTGGTATACTCAGGATACTAATATTTGTTAATTATTAATGTTATGGCTCTCCAAGAAATAACATCCTCAAATTTTGACCAAGAAGTTCTAAAATCAGACATGCTCTACATTGTAGATTTCTGGGCAGATTGGTGTATGCCATGTCATATGCTCTCTCCTGTGATTGAAGAGGTTGGGGAGGATTATAAAGATAAAATAAAGGTAGGTAAACTTAATACTGATGAGAATCCAGATATTGCAGCTAAGTATGAGATTATGAGTATCCCTGCGGTGTTGTTCTTCAAGGAAGGTAAAGAGGTTGCAAGATTAATAGGTGTTAGACCAAAAACAGATTTTTCAAATCAAATAGACTCTCTTTTATAAAACAAATTAATGAAAATTAATATAATTACCCTCTATCCGGAGTATTTTGACTCAAATATCCTTTTTGGTACCATAAAAAAAGCTTTAGATATAAAAGCTTTCTCTTTGAATATTATAAATTTAAGAGACTATGCTTATGATAAGCGTGGTTCTGTAGATGATACCCCTTATGGAGGGGGAGCAGGAATGATAATAAGGGCTGATGTTTTGTATAAGGCTTTAGAGTCAACAAAAAAAACATCTGGAACTAATTGTTATACCATAGTGTTGTCGGCATCAGGAGAGAAATACACCCAAAATATAGTCGAATCACTAGTAAAACTGAAAGAAATCACCATAGTGTGTCCCAGGTATGAAGGCTTTGATGAAAGAATTTTAGAGTATGCAGACATAGAACTTTCGATAGGAGATTTTGTTCTATCTGGAGGGGAACCAGCAGCCCTTGCGATAATTGATTCAATGTCAAGATTGCTCCCTAATGTTTTAGGAAATGATGTTTCCCTAGAGGAAGAATCTTTTTCTGGTGGAAATAAAAATTTACTAGAGTACCCCCAGTACACAAGGCCCGAAGAATTTAACGGGCTTGTTGTCCCAAAAGTATTATTGTCTGGAAATCATGAAGAAATAAAAGAATGGAGAAATAAAAAAAGTATTGAAAAAACACATAAAAACAGACCTGAACTTATGTAAAGAAGTTTTTTATTGTAAAAATACTAGGATGTGATAAGATAATATGTTTACATACTATATTTTTTAATATGCATTTTATAGAAAAACACACAATCTTGCCCTTTAAAGAAAAAAAACTAAAGACACAAATTGTATTGTTAAAGATAAGAATTTTTTTCAAACACATTTTTTCATATAAAAAAGACTTAATCGATCTTATCGAGAGAACTACAAATACAAATTTAAAACAAAAAAGCTCTATAAATATAAAAAATATTTTCGCCCTACTTTTGGTTTTTGGGGCGTTATCAGGGGGTTATGTTTTTGCACAATCAACTACTTCATCTACCGCAAATTTGAATCAATGTGCTCCAGTTAGTGGATCGGGGCTTGCTACTTGGAATTCATGTGGTTTTACACCTTCAATCTTTCAATCTGGTGCAATAGCAATACTTGGAAATTATACACAATATTCTAATTCTACAGCCCAAAATTTCAAATATACTGGAGGGTATGGTGCAATGGGAGAAATGACATCATTAATGGGGACTATGTATGTAGCACAACCAGAATCTGGGGTTGGGTATTTTGCATATTTAGGACAAAAAGCAGGTTTTATAAATCCTACATACGCTGCTACAACATCAAACTCTGGAGGTCCAATTTATGGATTTTCATTTCTTTCTCCTATTGAGCCATTGTGGGCATTGACTAGAAATGTGGCATATTTTCTTCTTATTTTAATAATAATACTGACAGGTATTATGATAATAGTAGGTGGAAAGCTTGGAGGTCAAATACCAATAACATTTATGTCTGCGCTTCCTAATATTGTTGCAGCAGTAATCTTAATTGAGTTTTCTTATGCTTTGGCGGGATTTATGATAGATATAATGAATATTTTGCTTTCTTTTGTATTCTTTACCTTTAATTATTTAGGCCCCAATTTGGGAGGAAAAAGCTTTTCTTCTGCTTTTTCTAGTAAAATGTATATTTTTTCTGTTTTTGGTACAGAGCAAAGTCAGATACAAAAAGCTCTAGAAAATTCACAGCCCCTTGTTAATTCTATTACAGCAAATAGCAATAATGTATATGTAAAATTACTTGGAATGTTAGGGAATCTTATAAGTAATCATCAACTATCTGGGATTATAGCCTTTGTTATTGCTGTAATATTACTTTTTACTGCAATAAAGATATTCATGAAATTATTAGCTTCTTATATTATTCTTATCTTTCTCCCTGTTGCAGCACCATTTATGTTCCTATTTGGGGCTTTTCCTGGACAAAGCAAGTTTTACTGGAAATTCTTTGTAGGGATGTTCAAGGCTATTATGGCATTTGTCGTTGTGTATACCATTTTTTTGATAATGTTTTATATAGAGAACGGAAATGGAGGAAACCCTATCTCTTTTGGAAATGGGAATGCTCTTCCTCTTATTGGGTTTAATAATATTTCTACATCTTCTGCAACTTCAGTGATTTCTGCATTTATAGCAATTGGTCTTTTTGTTCTAATACCAAAACTTGTTGGTGATGTGCAAAATGCTATATCAAGAGACTTTGGAGATTATGGGACAGAACTTAAAAAGAATGTTGCGGGTCCTTGGGCTAGCCTTAGAAGAGGAGCAAAAAACCTTACTGGTATGGCAAGATAAAATATATGGATTTAAGACAATTCTATTATGACAAATATAAAAATGATTTTTCATTATATGAGGAATTTATAAGGAAATTCTCTTATAGTAGTGATGTAGACAGTTTCTTGACACTTGATCTAAAAACATTTGATGAATATTGCGACGATAGGAATCTTCCCCTTTATGACTATATTTCCACTTCTTTGTATGAGCTTTTAAAAACTCAGGTTAATCCAGAACTAAAGTTTCTTTACAACATTATCGACAAAGACTTTATAGAGTTTTTGTATTCTCAAAAAGGAAAAGATTTTCTTTTTTATGAAGGGTTGAAGAACAAAAAAGGGGAAGAAGTTTCAGTAAAAAAAGATGCCTTAATGTCCGAAGAAAATTATGAAAATTTAGATTTCTCCCCATACATCCTTGATCAAAGATTCTTTTACTTTATTGACCACGATGAAAATGTTGGAAGGATCAAATATTTAAAAGAAGTAAAAAATCTTTTTATTATACGAAAGTTTTTAGAATATGGGGGCTCTTTTGCATACCTCAATAATGCAGATGATGATCTTTTTATAAAAAAATTATGGATACCTCTAAGAGAAGGAGTATTTAAACTTTCAGACAAAAATTTAGTGACATTGAGCATCTCAAGATATGAGGATATCTTTGATTTTAATTTAGATTTAAATGTAGAGCTTTAACTTATGGATAATATGCAGAAATTAAAAAATGCTTTATATCAATCTTATTGTGATCTTATATACACAAAGGAGGACTTAGATAGAGACTTGTTCGTAGCCAGAATTAATCTTAGTAAATACGTTCAGGATTTCACAGATCAGAGGAATTGTGAGTTAAACGGTCTACCTACTGGTTTAGTTGGAGAGGTTTTGGATAAAAAAAAGGGCTTTACTTTTAGAGATAAAGTTTTAGAGGGGCAATATAGAAGATATGTTACTGTAGCAGTAGAAGAGAATTTATATAAAAGGTTCTCAGTTACAGGGTCTAATTCATATAAAAGGAAATATAAGGCTAGGGAAGCTAGGCTTCTTGCAAAATCCTTAGCTCCTTCAATAGCTCAATATTTTCTTCCTTCACAAGGGGGTCCATATGCTGGAAAAGTAGGGGACATAGCTACAGTTCAATTGATGATAGAAAGGTTTCAAAATAAGAAATATATTGATGTTATAGAGAGGCAACTTTATACTTATAGAACTCAAGGTTACATGCCTGCTTTAGATGAAAGACTTGAGGTTAGAAAGGTCAATCTTTCTCTGAATGCTTTAAGGAGGAGAGAAGGGATAGGGGCTCAATTAAAAACAAGAAAAGGCTTGGATGTTTGGGAAACGGTAAGTTTGGAAGAGATATATTCTCTTGTGAGAGGGTTGCAAAGAGAGGATGCTGTAAGAGCAATTACAAGAAGGTATCAATATCCAACAACAGTTGCAGAAACAGTCTATTCTAAGGTCCTTGAAAAAACAACTGCAGTAGATATTATAGAGGATGACAATGGGATAGCTAGAGTTACTCCAATCATTAACGACGGAAGTTTCCATGTACGACATTTTCTCCAATATATTCTCAATGATGATAAAAAAAGAAATAAGAGAAAAATATTTTCTCTTCCAAAAACTTGGGTTATGGGAAGAGACGTTGGGTTGCTTATGGGCCTTGGATTTTTTTCAAAGGATCTAGAAGTTAATCAGTATATTAGATTTACAGAGAGAAATCCCTTTTTGAAGAAGATAACAGAAGAAGATACAGAGAGGTATCGTGAGGCGATAAAAAGCTTTTTTTCTCCTAAAGAAACCTCTAGGGTTGTGGGCTCAAAATATTCCCAAGGATTGTTTGTTAGAAATACCAACAAGGCTTTATTTAATCAGAAAAGAGGTGGTTTGAGATATGAAGATTATATAAAAGATTTTAGAGACCAAACGGCAGGAGAAAATATAGAGTATGCACTGAACGAAAAGAAAGAGAGAGGTCTTTTATCATTCTTAAAAAACCCCACAAGGATAAGGCAAGGATCTGAAATTTTGGATACAAGGGGGTCTTTATGGTCTAGATATAGATACAAGAAGAGAAGAATTTTGAAAGTCTTAGACTTTATAGCTGCAATTCCTGCGCTTATATCATTGTCTTTAGGTTTTATAGAAACAAGGCTTATAAATATTGCGGACAGAGCTTTTTTAGGCGGGAGGTTAACGAAAGCTTTTATTGGTCACATTGAAGGTGGGACTCTGACTGATAAGTTAATGTTGTCATTTGAGGGTGTTAGATTTTCTTTTAATGTTTTTAAATTAATAATAAAAGATGGTGCAGAAATAGCAGTCCCTGCACTATTGGTTGGAATTTTATCAGGGTCTTTACCAATAGCGCTGGCAGTAGGTATTCCATTTTTTGGACTTAAATTCCTAAAAGATTTCTTACCTATGTTTGATGCACAAAACCCTTTAACTGTAGATATTATTAAAAAAATTGTTGGAGGAATGACTCAAGAATCTCTATCTGGGAGTGAAATTATGCTTAAATCTTCCATTTTTGGTTTAGAAGCAGGAGCTCTTTCAATTCCACTATCTCTTTTATTTGGAGTTTCTGCACCGTTGGTTTTTGTAGGTGCCTTTGCTGCTGCTACTGGATATAAAGTAGCAAGTACCTTTTTTGCTGGAAGGTTTGTACCTTCTTATATTGAAGCTTCAAAGTTAGATGCATCATTGTTTGATATTTTGAGATATAAATCGCAGTATTTGGGGGAATTTGGAGCAGGCGGTTTTATTACCGGGGGTATCTTAACTTTAGTTTTTGGAGGTAATCCTATCTTTGTCCTTACATTTACTGGAGTAGGCCTTCTTAGCGGTTCTGTTGCAGATTTTTTTAAGAATTCCATATTTGAAGAATCTTTAGTTCATGTAACTCCAACGGCCACAATACTTTCAGATACAACCCATATAGCACTTGGTTTTGGAGCAGGGCTTGGTATTATAGGGTTTGCATTTTTTGGGGTACCAGGAGCGATAGTCCTTGGTAGTGCAGGAACAGTACTGAGCGTTGCAACAACAATAATCCAAAGAAGATTTTCCTCAATAACAGTTGGTAGGTTAGATCCATCAGTATTATCTCAAATATCAAAAATTTCTCCAGAGAATATAAGGGACTTAATTGTAGCCTCATCTTCTGTGGAAGGAGCGAGGGGGGTACTTTTAGGGGTGGGATTACCCTCAGATGTTGTTGGGAGGATTTTGTCTGATAGGTTCTTTCTGGAGGATCTTAGGGGTATAGGAGAATCTTTAAAATCTAGTATTACACTTCAAGGGGATTACATTAAAGAGTTACTTAGAGGATCTTTAGAAAGAGATTTTTTTGCAAGACAGCATTTGTTAGGTGATATAGCAACAAATTTTAGGAATTTTTATGACATAAAAGACCTAAACTCTTTAGAGGAAATAAAGCATCTTTCTATGGGGGAGTTTGCTACAAGATTTGGATTAGATCAAAGATATGCAGCCCTACTACATAGTGATCCTAATTTTATTAAAGAGTTAGAAGGTGGTGACATACTTGGAGTTAGGAACAGTATAGAATCAACTCTGAGGAACAGCTTAAGAGAGAGATTTTCATTGTCACAGGCAGATATGGACAAACTATTTAAAGAATCCAACTCAAGAATGCTTAGAAGTTTGAGTCCTGCAAATCTAGAATTAAGATCATATCTTAAAATGTCCGATCTTCTTAAAGAGGGCAGGGCTTTAGATTTTATAGGGAGAGGGGAACTAGCCAAGCTTTTAAATATAAATGAGGTAGATTTAGCAGAACACTTAAGGTCTGTATATCAAATTAATATTGAAACCATTAAATATGGAGAGCTAAGAGACATACTTCTAAGGGACAATATTAACCTTATTTCTGCGTTAAGTGATAGGAGTGAGTTTTTTAGGGCATTAGAAGGTACAAAGATTACAATGGGAGAACTTTTTGGTAAGTATATAGAGGTCCCTGAGAACCTTCCAGACTTGTTGAGTATGAATTTTTCTGAATACTTGAGAGTTGTTGCTGATCCAACATCTCTTTTTGCAGCTTCTTGGGGATGGGGGGATTTGTTAGAAAAGACGCAAGGGGATTTCTTAATGAATCCAGAGTTGAGGGCCGTAATAGGAGACAGGATCAAAGAACTTCCTTTCTCTTTAGGAAAACTTGCAGAGTTTGGAAGAAACCCTATTGTTGGACATTTAAATTTTGCAGGCATTGAAAGTGTTGGAATGACTGGATTGTGGACTGGAATAACAGTAGCAATATTAGGGGTTCCGATTTTACCAGCTATAGCAATAACAGGAACTGTTGTGATTGGTAAGGGCCTTATTAGTGAAATGGTAGCAGCTAATCCTTTGAGTAAGGCAGATATGATAGCAGGTAGATTAACAACATTCGGACAATACAAGTTATTTGCAAAATCTCTTGAAGGATCTCTAAATGTTGGTGTAATAGGGTTCCTAGTAGGAACGGTGATTGGAGGACCTTTAGTTGGGGCCTTAATAGGAGGTGGCTCAATGATTGGGTTAATGACATACAAGTATTTAAGGGGTCCAGAAGCTGCCATTGCTGAGGCAACAAAAGGTTTCGGAGCTGTTGTTATGCATGTAGGAAATGAAGCTTTAAATGTTACTATGTCATTTAGTCTTGTAGATCAATTTTTTCACCTTAAATCTTTTATCCCAAGTCTATTCTTTCAAAATGGAATATTGTCTGCACTTGGAGCTTGGGCAACAGTTGGCTTTGGGATTGCAGGTTTTGCGGCCTTAGGGGGTGCTATAATAACGTTTGTGGTAGGTGCTGCTGCTGCAGCGTTTTTCCCTGCGGTTCTTATAGGGGCAGCTGTTGTTATAACGGCAGATGTTGCAACAAGAATAATTTCATGGTTAATTACTGGTACTTCCCATGGACTTTTATTTTACGTTGGAGCAGGGTTAAAGGATGTTGCAGGGTTCTTCTTTGGAGCTGCTGGATCAGCATTGGCATCGCTAGGGATAGATATAATAATAGGGTTGATATTCCTGATGTCAAGATTTGATTTTGATATAGATGATTTTCTAAAAACAATTTTTATTATGGTTTTCTCTTGGTCCCTTATAGCAGGAGGTGTCTTTGGATCAGGAGTATTTTCAGGCTCTAGTAATAACAATATTTCTAATGTAGCTGTAGCAAAAAATAGCACTCCCGCTTCTGGTATAGCGTCAAATATGATAATTTCTCCAGTGGGAGGGAAGATATTTAAAATATCCCAGTCGGGGACTGTTCTAGTTTCAGATACAGTATATATAAAAACTCAAAGTGGCCAAGTGTTTGGTGTAAAAAATGTAAATAACCCATATTTATATAGTGGAGAAACAATTACAAAAGGTCAATTTATAGGAAATGTGGCACAATGAAGATTAGTCTAAAAGTGTTAAAGGCTGTTATCCCAGGAATACTATTAATAGTTTTAATATATCTCTATATAAATTTTCATCCAAACACCTCTAAGATTAATACCTCAAAGCCTAGAAATAGTGATATAGCGGTGGTACCAAAACTATCTTTTTATTCAAACACTGGAATTACAATCCAAAAATCAGAACCTTTATCTGTTATAAATCCAAATAACAATAGAAACTTTTATTATATAAGTTTAAAAAATCCATATGCTGAGGCTACAAACCTTGGGATATCATACCCCCCAACGTTATCTAAAAATGGACAAATATCTTGGTCTTCATCGAACATTTCACTCATATATTCAAACGGATCCTTTTTTTATTCTTCAACTAAAGGTTCTCAAGGTAATGTGTCAACATATATAAACAATGTTTTATCTGGGTTAACTCCACAGGGGGTTAGTTATAAAAAAGTTACAGATATAACGCAAAGTGAAATTATTGTTTATGTTTATCCAAAAATAACAAATCAGTATATATATCTAACCAACGGTAACAAATTTTTCTATACATTTTCTTTTTATTTGAATGATTCTATAAAAAGTTTCAATATTTATCCACTTTCCCTTACTATAAAGAAAGGCAAAACATTGAGTATTTCAAGCCTCAATAATAAAACTCTAAAAATGCTAGGTTTTTATTCAAATATCTCTGGAGCAATCTCTAATATTGGTATTACCAAGGAAGGTTCTGGATATTTTTTTGATCCAAAAAACAAAGTAATCATTCCCATTTACATAATTTATGGGAATGCTGATATAATAAATTTAAGCATTAAACAATTTATATTATATGTTCCAGAAGTTAAAACCATATAAACTAGTAATACTTCTTTTAATATTTTCCCTTTTTATAGTTTTAGGGAAAAATGCTTATGCTGCAAGTAATTCTTGTGGTAATGGGATAACAAATATTCCTCAGCATATGGCGGTATCCTGTAATACAACACCATTACAATTTAGCGTTCCTGTTTCTGTTGTTGCAGGGAGTGGGGGGTATGCAGTGTCTGGAAGCGCAACATTGAATGTTGGTTTTCCTCAAAATATACCATTGTTTCAATTTTTGGATTCAGTATCTTCTGTTGGGACAGTAGATCAATCTAATTCTTATTTTGATAATCTTTATCAACCATACGGATATTTTGTGGAAAAAACAAATATAAATCCGAATGTGAATTTTAATATTCCTTCTTCATCAAATGGGGTTGGGGCGATAGATGTTCCTTCTGGTTGTTCCTCTGTTTCTGGTGTTAAATGTAGCGTCCTTTCTACTTCAGGGGCAAGTCAGTATGCATATTTTGCTGTACCCGGAATAGGGAAAGCTGTTGACTTATTTACACTGGGGAATATGTTTACAATTTCTAGCTCCCCATATGCTCAAAGTTTAAATAATCTCTCAACTCCTTTTATATCAAGTACCCCACAAAATCCTGTTGGATCGTGTGTGGGGAGCGCTAATGGTTGTGTAAATAATAAAATGCCTTTAGCCTATAAATTAACAACTACATATGGAAATAATCCATACAATCCTGCTAATAATGCTCCATTAACTACACTCGCCACTGCTGGAGTAACAGTATTTAACTGGTTTGGCCAACTTTTAACCTGCAACTTTCTTATAAAGTCTGGATGTCAATTTACTTCTTCTGGGATACCTCCATATTGTAGTAAATATATAGCCCAGGTAAATCAATCTAGTCCAATATCTACATCAAACTTTCCTTATTGTCCAGTCACAGGATTTAGCATCAATGTATCTTTTTCTTGTCAACAATATGTAGGTCCCGTCAAAACTTTAGAATCAGAATTAAATGCTACAAATCCTAATGACACGCAACAAATAAAGATACTGGAAAGTGAGCTTGCCTCTGCAGAAGCAGCACTTAATGCCTGCATGAACACCTTGCAAGGGTTTCTCCAAAATGGAATCCCTGTTAGTTTTAATACAAATTTGTATTTACAAGGATTAAATAGAATTCTTGCAGATGAATGGTATGCAGAAGCTGCTTTGGATGGAGGTCCAGCTATAGGGCATACAAATATGAAAGCTTGGACAGAGTATGTGAATCCAGCAACTGACGAACTATATTCTTCCTATCAGAAGATTTTAGATCAAGGCCCATCTAACCCTCAATATGCCTCTCTTACGAATGCATTATTTTTGGGTATAGGAGAAAATGTACAAGTAAGTATATCTGTTACCTCTTCAAGTGGAAGTACAGGAATTTCAACAACAACCTTTCCTACGTCAAGTTTCTATTTTCCATGGATAGGAGATGCCTTGCAAATTCAACAAAATTTAGCTATACATAATTTTCAACCATATTTTCAAAATAGCCCTACTAGTAATCTGCCTAAATTAGCACAAGGGGAATATTATATTCAGAATCAGTCTCAATACCCAGACCCTCTATTACTTTATCTTTTATATGTAGGAGCGTTATCTCCTAAGGACCCAGTTGTACAGAATGCCTTAGGTTCATACCCAATCAATACTATCTTGCAAAGTTCTTCTGGATCTGGAACTGGAGGGGGATATGGAGGTGGGGGAATAACAAACACGTCAGGTAAATATAACCAACAAGCGTGTGATGCAGCATTGACCATGGCGCGTCCATCAACAATAAGCTTATCTTTGTCTCAATTATTACAATATGCGAATGACTTTATTGGGGCTAATTATTCCCAAAATAGGGATTTTTCTAGGTGTTATCCTAATGCCGCACCAGGTGTTTATCCAGGAATAGATTGCTCTTCTTTTGTCGCAACACTTTATAAAGATATGGGTATTCCTCTTGCTCAAGACTCCACAACTGAAACACAATATTCATATAGCCAATCTGCGTTAAATATTTTTACAAATTTGAATAACGTTGCTGCAGGGGATCTTATATATTTTTACGAACAAGCTGATTATCCTCAAGCTCCACCTCAGCATGTTGCTTTGATAACAAGATGGAATGGACCAAATAATTTTGATACCATTCAAGCTACTTATCCTGGAAATGGCGTTGTGAATGACAATTATACTAAAGGTGCCCCATTGTGCCTTACTTTGCCTGGAGGTGCTGTGTCACCTGGTGGTAAGAGTAGTTGTATAATGGGATTTGCAAGCCCAAAGGCTGGACAATTTAACTAAATATACTAAATATTATGAATTTAAGTGCACTAACTATATATATACGAAAATACGGGCTTTTATTTATAGCTCTAATATTTTTGATATTCCTTATTTTTATATTCTTCAATAAACCCACTCCAGTATTTAATTTCAATAAGGCTCTTGTTTATCAGAAAATAGGACCAGTCTCTGGATCATATAATCCATTGGGTTATAAAATAAATTCTTTTTCAAATACCACATTTTATTCAAGAGTAACAAATGGAGAGATAGAGTATTTTGAGGTTTCTTCAGGAAATACAATTGGGTACTTTATAAACAAAGGGAATTATCTAGGACAATATAAAAACAATCCATTATATTTGGGGTATGCTCTTTCATATGACGTATTTAACATTTCCGTCCCTTCTTTAGAACAGGGAAATTTAAACTATGACACTTATTTATTAAATCATTTTGGTTCAGTCCCTTCATATTTAATGTCTAAAAAAATATATACATATCTTTCTTTAAATCTCAAAAGTTTTTATTCGGCAAGTCCTATACTAAAATCAATTAATATTAGAAGTTATACGGAAGGAGATCAGTATAATATTTTATATTCTTATAATCTCTCCCCTCTTTTGGATCAGGGAGGTGTAAGGTATTTTAATAAAAATATTGATATAATTGTTACTAGAAAATCTGGAAATTGGGTAATAACCAGTATAAAAATATTATGAAGAAGTTAAATCTATTGTTCCTTGCTATTTTTATAGACCTAGTACTAATAAGTCTTGCAACTGTCTATGTTCGTGCAAGTGCCTATGAGATACCTCCTCAAAATCAAGGATATCCCTTGAATCTTTATTCGGGAGGGAATTCTGGTGCTGGATTAGTATCCGGTGCGCCAATACCTGTTCCTGCAGGATATTGTCCAGAGCCTTTTACTGTAAATATTCCACTCATCTCGCCTCAAGGGATTCCACTACAACAATCAGATTTTACAGCCATGTTTAGTTATCTTCAAAGCTTTGGAAGTAAAACTGTTGCAAAGGCTAATCAGATTGTATCTGCATGTCAGATAGCTCCTGGTTTATATAAATGCGATCCTAGATTTCTTGCTGCCATATGGGGACAAGAAAGTAGTTTTTCTACAGGTGGAGGTGCAAATGAGAGCTTTAATTGTTTTGGAGGAGAGGCACAATCTTTTGGCCCAGAGCTTAATTGTGCTATAAATTCATTAATGACATACTACACCAATTTTACATTAGAGATGAAAAATCAAAATATAGCTGTAGCTGGAGCAGGAACATCTGCTGCTTGTAAAACCACAGATCTTTTTACCTATATGATGGAAGAATACACCCCAATCAATGGTAGTTTTGGAAATTCTTCAACTAGATCAAGTTTGCATTTCTTTTTAAGTACTTTTTTAGGGCCTCAGGCAATTGTTACAGGATAATTTATGAATATGGACTTAACATTTATAAAAAAGAATATAAGATATATTATGGTTATTTTGGTAATAATTGTTTTGGGTTTATTAATTTTTGTGCTAACAAGGTCTAATGCTAACACTAAAAACATACCAGTAGGTGTTCCCGTAATCAACAAAAATAGCTTTAATGCTAAGGCTTTAAATTATAACTCTACAAATTTCAGTATTAAATATGTTCCTCAAAGCCAAGCTTTTGGTAACTTAAAAGGGAATACAGTATATATACATATAAAAAATATAAATTTTGCAAATCCTGGAAGTGTTATTAAGCAAGAAGATGCCTACATAGCCCAAGCTAAAGCAATATTATTAAAGTATGGAATAAATCCTAATTCAAAAAAGATAGTATACACATTCTAGAGAATTATTTCTGAGGGGTATCTGTATCGGTTCCTTCTTCATCCTCTTCTTTCTTCTCGTTTATAACTTCTACATCTTCAGGTGTTACTTCTTCAACTTCTTCTTCAACTTCCTCTTCTTGAGGTGGAGATATTGTGATAATCGCACCTTCTAGTTCCTCTTCTTCCATAGGTGCAAATTCGACGCCATCTGGAAGCTTAATATCTTTTAGTAGGATAGAATCTCCAATCTCCATTAGGGTGGATATATCTACCACTATAGAATTAGGTATATCTTGAGGTAAAGATATTATCTCAATTTCTTGTATATTCTCAAAAGGAACACCCCCATATGTTTTTACAGCAGGAGCTTCGCCAACAATTTCAAAAGGTACATTAGCATTAATTTTTTCTGTTAAGGATACTTCGTGGAAGGATACACTTAATAGTTCAGATGATAATGGATGAGTTTGAACTTCTTGTATTAAAACATTGTGAGTTTTATCAGGAAGTTCAAGTTCAATGACCCCTGTGTAGTGGGCTTCCTTATAAGTTTTTATAAACTCTTTTTTATTTATTTCAATATTGGTATTTCCTGATATACCAAATATAGCACTAGGTATAAGATCCTTCTTTCTTAAATCTTTAGTTGCCTTTTTTGTAAGAGTTCTTCTTTGTGCTTTGAGTTTGATTTTTTGCATACGGGAAAGATAATAGCATAATTATAGGTGAATTTTCAATCAAGACATCTGGGAGTCAATTGTTTCGCTGTCTGTAATATTGTTCTTTGCTTCTATGATATTAATTTTAAACACGCTAACCAATTCTTCAAAAAATATATCATAATTTTCAATATTATTCTTTGCAAATAACACTAATGCCCCAAAATCATCCTCTGGTACGGAATCTTTATTCTCTTCCCCTACGGAATTCTTAACATTAAAAAGGTAGTATTTTATAAAGAGTCTTCGGAGTTCCAACAAAAGATTCTCTTGGTAATCTACTGGAAGACTATCAAAACCAAACTCTTTATAGAGGTCTATATCACCTTTATAATTTTTCTCGAATAATTTATCTATATCCATAGTTTTGTTAAATCTTTGGATCTAGATCCAAAGATTTAATTTTGTGGAAATTCCTCATACATTATACTGATTTCCTCTGTTTCGATCAAATCTTTTTCTTTTAGTGTTTGGAATATAGCTTCTGTTATAAAAGGTATAAATGGGTGCATGAGCCTTATTAGAGCATAGAATGTATGGATAAGTTCTGCTTTGGATTCTATATTGTCATTCTCTGGGTTTTTCATGTCTTCAAGATAGGAATCACAAAATGTATGATGGTAAAAGTTTTGAAGATTAAAGGCTGCAAGTCCAAATTCAAAAGTTTTAATATTCCTATTTATTGTTTTTACAAGATCTTGAAATTCCTGAATCATATGAATATTAGTTTTTGCAGCATAAAGACCAGTATGTTCTCTTATGAATTTTCTATCATTACTAGATAAATCTTCCATTTTCAAGAATATAAACCTGGAGGAGTTATATATCTTGTTTATAAAATTCCTAAACCCCCTTACTTTTTCTTCGTACAATTTCATGTCCTGATCAGGAGCTACTCCTGAGACTAGTGCTAATCTTAAAGAATCGGTGCCAAATCTATCAATCATCTCCATTGGGTTCACTCCATTACCCTTAGATTTTGACTGTTTTAAACCATCCTTGTCTAGAATTAGCCCATGTAGATATACGTCTCTAAATGGGGCCTTTCCGGTCCTGTAAAGACCCATTATAACCATTCTTGCAACCCAGAAAAACAATATGTCTCTTCCGGTCTCAAGAACGTTAGTTGGATAGAAAGTTTTAAAATCCAATCCTTCTAACCCTCCAAGTGTTGTATATGGCCACTGCGTTGATGAGAACCAAGTATCAAAAATGTCTTCTTCCTGAACCAGCTTTTTACTTTTACAATTTGGACATTCTTTGGGTTTATCTATTGATGCGATAATTTTTCCGCAACCGAGAATCACTTCTTTTAAATCTCCATTCTCATCTATTTCTGTTTTCTTCCCCCCACAATAATAAACAGGTATTCTTTGTCCCCACCAAAGTTGTCTTGAAATACACCAATCTTCTATATTCTCTAACCATCTAAGATAATTTTTTTCCTGTCTTTTTGGGTGAATATTAATAGCTCCTTTCTCCATAGATAGAATTGCTTGTTTTGCTAGATCTTTTGTTTTCATAAACCATTGGTAGGATAGGAGTGGTTCGATTATAGTATGGCATCTTTCACATATCTGAATTTTATGGTCTATATCTTCTGTCTTCACAATTAAATCCAATTTTTCAAGATCGGAGACTACAGCGTCTCTTGCCTCTTTAACCTTCATCCCTTTATATTTACCATAGGTTAGTTTTGAGTAGTTATCAATTATTGATATACGTGGTAAATTATGGCGCTCTCCAATTTCAAAATCCTCTTTTGAATGCCCTGGTGTTACTTTTAAGATCCCAGTGCCAAAATTCTCATCAACCGCAAAATCTCCAATAATTGGTAATTCTTTTTCTCCATTGGATCTAGATCCAATGGATCCATCTTCATTTACTGATTTTACAAGAACAGTTGTTCCGATAAGATGCTTGTATCTTTTATCTTTTGGGTTAACGGCTAAAGCTGTATCAGCCATTATAGTTTCTGGTCTTGTTGTTGCAACAACAAGATCTCCGTATTTTATATAGTATAATTTTCCTTTCTCATCTTTGTATTCAGTATCAATATCAGCAAGTGCAGTTTGGCAACCAGAACACCAATTTATTATCCTTTTTCCTCTGTATACTAGAGGTTCTTTAGCATTAAACATTGCTATAAAGGTTTCTTGTACTTGCCTTGTGATATTTTGATCTAGGCTAAATTTTTCTCTACTATAGTCAGCACTTAATCCTATCCTTTGTTCTTGGATTGTTGCATTTTTTGCATTCTTGAGTGTAAAGGCTAGGCACTGTTTTACAAATTCTTCCCTTCCAAGGTCTTTTTTTCTTATCTTATTTTTAGATCTAGATCCTTTCGAAAGTTCTTTTTCAAAAACAACCTCTGTTTGTATTCCTGCATGGTCTTTTCCTGGAATAAGAAGTACTTTATCTCCTATCATTCTGTGATATCTCCCCATTATGTCCTGGTATGTATTTCCAGCTACATGTCCTGTATGTAGGGGAGCATTTGCATTTGGAGGAGGAAGAGGAATCGTAAAAGTATTTTTTCTCTCTTTTTTGTATTCTGGAGAGAATAGATTATTAGATAGCCAAAACTCAATGATCTTTTCCTCATATTTTTTTGGATTGTATGAAACATCTTCTGTTGTAAGCATATTTTTTTTGTCTAGATCATTTATATCTACATTATTATATCAAAATGGAGGGTTATTAAACACATTATTGGCTTTATCCGAAAAGAAGTTGTAGTCTTTCAAGATTTTTTCTAAAATCTGGCTCTCTTCCTGGATCGAAAAACCTAGATCTCTTACCTTGAATGTGTTTTTTAAGAAAATATTTATATATATCTCTCAATTCCTCACTCTCCTTTATGCTTCCAATTTTTCCTTTTGCCAGGAGGTATGTGAATCTTTTATCTGTCTGATGAGGAATTTCTATAGTATCAACCGCACCTTCTCTTATAAGTTGCATAAGACCAGATGTTACATAGGCCTGCATTAATCTTAATGTTGTCATTTTTATCCTTATAGAGATATCCTCCTTGTATTCTGGTGTAGCAGTATCCCTGTAATCAAATGCAAAATAATTGTGATCTTTCAAGGCTTCCTCAAGTTTAGCTTTAAAATACTTTACTCTGTATCTTTCTTTCCTTATGAGAGGTCTAGCCTCTCTTCCTCTTTCTCTAAGGAAAGTGTCAAACTTAGACTTCATTAGTCTAAATGTTGCATAGTCTCCTGATATAAATTCCGCATCAATTACCCGAGATGGGTAGTTATCATTTTTATACCTACCATCTTCTTGCGGAATTCCATTCTGATATTTATAAAAATCCAAATCTAAATATTTAACCTCAATTATGGGAAATATATCCGGTATTTGCCTTAGTCTTCCCCTGGTGGTTTCTACCGGTTCTAATAAGTCACTTGATTTGGCAACTAATGCCACTTCCAAAGGAGATGTCTTTCCTGCATTTTCTCTTCTTGCGTCAGAACCAACGGTTATAATGGCAATACCGTTCACATCTTCAAGAAAATTTTCTCTGTATATACATCCATATTCTGGCATAAGGGTAGAATTGTATCAAAATAATGGCTAAGTTGGAATATTTCAGAAATAAAAAGGCATGTGGAATCTGTATGCACAGTTCATAGTGTACTATGTACTATGCATGTTTTGGGCAAGGAAATTTTTTCTAGGGAAAGTTATAAGCTCGTGGTTTACATAAGGCTTTCGGTTTTGATGTTATAAATGAGATATGATCGTTATTCTCTAGTGAAAACAATGTTTACTTACACAAAGGTACTAGTCTTGTGGTTATAGCTGTTTGTGGAGATTGGAAACAATAGGTAGCATTAAGTTCCCAAGAATTATTCTTATTTACAAGATCAAACTCCATTGTGTTGGTTTGATTACTATTTTGTACTTTCAAAATTGAAATTTTTGGCAATTCTGTGACAATAGTTACTTGTGGGTTTGTTAAAGCCCCAGCCTCTCTTGTTATTGGATTGACCGTGTGCACATTCTTTATATATGTCTTTAATATGGATCTAAACTGAGGAGTTAATGGACAAGATGGTGTATTAACACATGTATTGTACTTTGACAGAATACCTTCTGCTACGATTATAGGATTTTGGTTTGGAATGGACCCAGTTTCTTTTTTTGAAATTGAAGAAGCTGTTCCTTGTGAGTTTTTATAAATAACAACCTTTGGTTTTTGCAGTACATTTTGTGCAAATAATAATACAATTATTACCGCTAGAACGATTATTATTATATCTTTTCTGTAAAAATTTACTTTATTCATTATTATTTATTGGGCTGAGAACATTTTACCATATTTTGCATGATAATTTTACTAACCTATAAGTCTAGCCTGAACTATATATCTTTGAGTTCCAATACCTGGAGGAATACATGTCATTAAAGTAAGATACTTTGTGCCTTTGGGAAATTGTAATACTGAAAAATCATTTGGTTGTACTATTTTTGAAGCAAAGATTTTATATATGTATATTTTACCTTTAAAATGTATATCTATATTTGCCCCAGGTTTAAGATTAATAATATTTGTAAATATCCCAAGGAAAGATTTTGGATATAGATAATTAAACCATAAAGGTGCAGAGTGCCCATATATGTATACATTTCCATACTCCCCCGGAAGTGCAGTACCTTTCATTTGAGCAAGAGATGAGGTTAGTACATGTTCATATGCTGCGGTATTAAAACTATTTACATTAGTTTTGACTGGAACATTTTCTAGATTTATGCTTGGAATGGAAAGATAAAAATACCCTTGATATTTAGATTTAGTAAGAATGGTTTGATCTTTTATCAGTTTGTTAAAATATGCAGGACTAGGGTCTGTTCTTGTAATTGCAATTTGATATTTATGGAATACATTGATATTGAGCTCATAGCTTATAAGTGGGCTTAATGCTATAAACATTAATATTCCTCCTATGACAATTAAAAATATGGATCGATAATTAAACCTTAATAAGGTCTTAGGATTAATATTTTGTTCTAAATCCTTGGGTATTTTTGTTTTGGATGTTTTTCTTTCTATACTATCTAACTTTAGATTTATTAAATTTTTTTCTGATAACTGCAATATTTAGAATATTATTATAATATCCGTAAATTAATCCAGATAAAAATATGATAAGTCCAATACCAAACATTATATATGTAGGTGTATCAAATCCAGTATTAGGCAATGTTAAATTTTTATTTGTTGTTGATGCTGGAGTAGATGTTCCAGTTGTCCCAGTTGAAGATGCAGTTGTAGCGCAAGGTGCCTGAGTGATAGTATTCCCATCTAATGTTACTGCTCCATTGCGAGCATATGCTCCTCCATCTAAATTTGCTCCAGTACCAAAAGTTATAGATGTTAGTGCTAGAATATTTCCTTTAAAGTTTGTATATGTTCCTAATGTTACAGAACTTCCAACCTGCCAGAATATATTGCATGCTTGAGCTCCATTTATTAATGATACGCTTGAGTTAGTTGCAGTAGTAAGAGTACTTCCTGTCTGAAAAATAAATACACTTGATGTATTTCCTTCTCCATTTAGCGTTAAAGTACCAGTTAATTGTGCAGAAGAAGAATAACAATATACTCCTGGTGTTAAACTTTTACCTCCCAAGTCTTGTCCTGTTAAATTATTTGTAGAACTACATGATTGACCAGCAAGGTCAATGTATGTAGCTGTTATATCTCCCTGTGCTTGAAGTGGAACTGATCCAGCAGCATATGTTTTTCCATTAACTATTCCAGGAGGAAAGCCAGTTATTGCGGTTCCTGGGCTTACTCCAAGATTCCCTGTTAAAACAGAAGATCCAGTATTAGTTACAGTACTAGACCCAAGAACAGAAAAACTTCCAGCTGTGCCTAGCGATGGTGCTGTTCCAGTAGCATGAATTTGTATAGGAGAAAGCAATAATACAGTTGATGTGAAAGATACTATTAAAAGAGATGATACGAAAGATCTTAAATATTTTTTGTGTGTATTTAAACCACTAATCTTAAATGATAATATTCTATTACCCGATTTCTCATTATTTAAAAACCCTTTTTCGCCTTTCATAACCAATACACCTTTCACATTTATAGCATAACTTATGGCTGTTAAATTAAAAGCTATAGTTATAAACTATAATGCTATTATATAGGTTTTATGATTTTTGTCAACATCTTGTATTCTCTAGTATTATGGAGATGATATTATTTTTTAGTAATAAGAAGTTTTAATAGTCTTTGAGTGTATAGTGTTTGTATACCTAAAAACACTATATAGTTTATTATAAAATTATGATTTTTAAAATAATGTTTTTTATAAAATATCCACATAGATTTATAACCTGCCCTGATCCATCTTTTCTTAGTTTTGTTGTCAGCTTTTGTATATTTTCTGCTTGATTCTTTTATACCACCAGAGGCTCCTTTGTAATGAATAATAGATGTTTTTGGATAGTACATAATCCTCCCACCGTCTTTTTTTAATCTATAACAAAGATCTATATCTTCCCCCATGGCCCAAAATGTTTCATCAAAGAGGGCACTTCCATGCAAGGATTTTTCAATAGAGGTTCTCCTAATAAACATAAATGCTCCTGTACAAGAGTCTATCTCTGTTTCTTTGTTGGTTGGAGAATCTATATTATACCCCCTAAATATTGGAGATATTTTAGATAAATAGAATAATTTTCCAAGGCTATTTTTTATTGAAGGAAATTGTCTCATGCATGCTTTATCAAGAGTGCCATCTGGAAGTAATACTTTGCATGTAGAGAGAGCAATATCTTTGTGTTTCTCCATGTATGTATACATTACATCACAAGTATCTTTAGATAATTTTGTATCTGGGTTTAAAACCAATATATATTTACCTGTTGATAATTTATATCCTTGGTTATTTGCTTTGGAAAACCCTACATTATCTTTGTTCTTTATGTATTTTATATATTTTGAATGCTTAGTCTTTGAAGGGTTAAACTGACTCCCAAATATCTTATATGTATCATCGTTACCATTGTCTATTATTATAATTTCAATATTTAGATTGCTTGTCTTTATTATCTCATCTAATCCATTTATAAGTTCTAAAAGAAGGAATTTAACGTTATATGTTACAATGATAATTGATAAGTCAATTGATTTACGGGTATTTCTTTTTGTCGTACTTTTAGTATCAGATCCTTTCATAGTCTTCTATGGTATTATATCAGAAATTAAAATATACAGAGATGAATTTGTAAAATTTTCAAAACAAGGAATGACCAATATTGTATTACTTGACAATCATAGTATTGTTTTACTATAATATTCTTACTATGAAAAAGTTGTATTCAAATTATACGGTTACAAGCAAGATGCAATTGACTATTCCCATAAATATTGCAAGAAAGGTTGGGATTGAAGCTGGGGAAAAAATTAAAATTACTGAATATGATGGAAATATTATTATAACCCCTGTAAAACGCTTAATTGAAGAGCTTGCAGGCTCACTTTCAGTACCAGAAAAATGGAAAAATGTTGATATAGAAGCTATTATTCATAGTGCAAAATCAGAGTATTTTAAAGGATCCAAATCCAAGAACCTGGATCAGATAGATATAGATACAAAGTAGAAAATTATGATATTTATTGATACCAATTATTTTATGAGGTTCCTTCTTAAAGATGGGCCAATCCAGCATTTACAGGCTAAAAAAACTTTCTTAAGTGGTTTAGAAGGCAGAATACAGTTAGTAACATCTCTTATCGTATTTTTTGAAATTTATTGGGTTTTGAGTTCTTATTATAAAAAAGATAGGGATAGTGTGGGAGAAATGTTAATAAAAATATTAAATTTAAATTTTATAGAGCTAAAAGAACGCCCATTACTATTTGAGAGTATACTTCTTTTTAAAAAGACAACACTAGATTTAGAGGATTGCTATAATTATTCTTATGCAAAGTCTCTACATATAAAGCCGAACAATTTTAAGACTTTTGATAAACAATTACTCAATGAGTACTCCAGAGCCTAGACTCTGGAGTCTAGACTCTGGAGTCTAGCCTGCAAGGTCTAAGTACTTGGTAAATTTTCCTTTTAAATACAATTTATCGTATAATATAATTTATGAACCAAAACGACAAAGACCTTCTTTTTGAATTTGTAAAAACTGATTTTACGCTTCGTTATAACAATTCTGTATTAGGATTTTTATGGGTAGTCATAAAACCACTACTTATGTTTACAGTAATGTATATTGTATTCTCACTTTTGCTTGGTAATTCTGTAAAATACTATGCCCTGTACCTTCTGATCGGAATTATAATGTATAACTTTTTTAATGAGGTTACAGTGAATGGACTTAATTCCTTAGTCCAAAAGAAAGAAGTTATGCTCAAGGTGAATTTTAAAAGACACCTTGCTGTTGTTGGAGCTACCTTGATTGCAGTTATAAATTTGTTCTTTAATCTTTTAGTCGCTATTGTGTTTTTTGCATACAATAGGGTTTTGCCAAGCTTTGAAGATTTGGCAGTATTCCTATTCTGCATTCTAGCTCTATATATTCTTGGTCTTGGAGTGGCATTTCTAATTAGTATATTATATGTTAAATTCAGAGACCTTCAGCATATATGGGAAATATTAATGCTTGTAGTTTTTTATCTTACCCCAATAGTGTATCCAATAAGTCTAATAAAAGGGAAGGCACAGTATCTTATTGATGCAAACCCATTAACTCATATATTAAATTTTGCAAGAGAAGCTTTAATTTATAATAAATTTTTATCTGTATACTCCACATTAGTGATATTCGTATTATCACTAATTTTTCTATATATAACCTATCATTTTTTTGAGAGGAGTATTAAAAAAATTGCAGAAGAGTTTTAACTTTGGAGTTCTAACTTTGGAGTCAAAATATTAAATAAATATTATGGAAGATAATGTAATAGAAGTAAAAAATATTCAAAAAGAATTTAAAATTCCTCAAGAGAGAAAGACTCAACTTAAGGAACATTTTATACACCCTTTTAAGAAAACGAAATATATTGAATTTAAGGCTTTATCAGATATATCCTTTGAGGTTAAAAAAGGAGAGTTTTTAGGCATCATAGGTAGGAATGGGTCAGGTAAGAGTACACTCCTTAAAATAATAGCAGGAATTTATCTACCAGACCGTGGTACGGTAAAAACCAAAGGTAAACTTATTCCTTACCTAGAACTTGGGGTTGGTTTTAACATGGAACTTACAGCAATAGAGAATATATTCTTAAATGGAGTAATTCTTGGGATACCTAAGGATGAACTTAAAAAAACATACAAATCTATTATTGAATTTGCAGGCGTAGAGGGTTTTGAACAAACCCAACTTAAAAATTATTCCTCTGGCATGCAAGTAAGATTGGCTTTTGCAATAGCTATACAAGCAAAAGGGGATGTTTACCTGCTTGATGAGGTTTTAGCTGTAGGTGATAATGCTTTCCAACAAAAATGCTTCAATACATTCAGAGAATTTAAAAAACAAGGGAAAACTATCATTTTTGTTTCACATGCAATGGGGGCTATAGAAGAATTTTGTGATAGGGTAATTCTTATTGATAAAGGAAAAATACAAAAAGAAGGAAATCCATTTGATGTTGTTAAGAAATATGGAGATATGTCAATTTTAAATGATGCTAGGAAAAAAGAGATAAAATCAAATGAAGGTTTTGGGTTTTCGTCTGTTAAATTCTTAGATTCTGGAATGTCAGAGAATGTTAGTTTTAATTTTGATGATAAACTCACGATAAGGCTTTCATATAAGTTACAAGAAGAGGTTCAATATCCTATATTTACAATAGTTTTAACAAGAAATGATGGGGTGGTTGTAGCTTCTTGCAGTAGTAAAGATTCCAAAATAGAGGCAATTTCGGGGGAAGGACATGTTGATTTTACAATTGATAAAGTTAAATTATTTGCAGGAGTATATTCACTCACTTCTGTTTTATATAACAGAGATTTTGAAAACCCTGTATTTTCCCTAGATAATTCCCATACCTTTAATATATTCTCAACAAGAGATACCCAGGTTGGTATTTTTGAAATTGATGGAGAGTGGACAAGAGAATCTTGATATTAATCAATATCCCCAATTCTATCTATAGCAATATTTCGCAAATTACGTGATAAAATGTAATATATTAATCACATAAATGCGTAAAAATGTAAGTATTTTGTTGCATAGATGTCTTTACTAAGTTTTAAAAAGTAATAATAAGTATGTTTTTGTAAACTTTATATTTCTTGCTATATATATAGGAAATTTCAAAGTATCATAGATTTTTGCTATAAATACAACTTTTTTGCTTCTGTATTTCCTTAAGAACTTATATTTGTTAATAAAAGATAGCTTCAAGTTCATGAAATTGTTTGGATTCCCTCTAAGATGTATGGATTCAGCACTTTTTATAAAATAATTTTTGTACCCTGCTCTTTTTATCTTTACTCCTAAGTCTAAATCTTCATAATATGATATATATGTAGGATCAAACAGTTTACATTTTAAAATTACAGATTTCCTATATATACATGCTGCAGCACAGCAAGCTAAAATTTCCTTATTCTCTCTAGGGACTCTTTTTATATCATTTGCAGAAAATCCAAAATTTAGATATATGCCACAAGAATCAACTTTTGTCTTTTGTAGATTTCTGTAATAAATACCTTGACAAGATCCAACCATAGGATTCTTATCCATGAATTTTACTATATTCTCTACATATGATAAGGATAAGTAGGCATCATGATTCAAAGTCAGAATATATTCTCCTTTGGCCAATTTTATACCTTGGTTATTCGCTTTAGAGAAACCTACATTCTTACTATTTTCAATTAATGTGAACTTGTAGTTCATTCTTGATAAGATTCTTTTTGTACTATCCTTGGAGTTGTTATCAATAATTATGACTTCTATGTTTTTATAAGTTTGCTTTAAAACTCTAACTAAAGCCTCTCTTATATATTTTTCGCTGTTGAAAGTTACTAATATTACACTTACCATATACTCTTATTATATCAATATTTTATAAAATCTAGTTTCATCTTATAGAAATATAGTATATTTGTCCATTCTGGTGGTATAATAGCGATGTTCTTTCAAAATTGAGGACAGAAGAAAATCGTAAGCTATAAAAAGGAGTGGATATGCGCAAGTACGTAGTGTTGGCTTTGTTGGTGTTAGTGTCTTTGGTGGGTGTTTTCACATTGCAGGGAGCAGGTAGTATTAGAGTGAGTTCCAGCGCTAAGGTGGTAACAAAAAACCTTAGCTACGGTAACAATCAGTGCGTAATGCATACGAAGATAACCCCCAACAATGCTATATGGGGATCAAGTATCAACTTGCAGGCGGTAGATGGGTGTCACGGTGGGTCATTTTCCTTTTTTGAACGTTCTGGAACCAGTGGTCCCTGGACGCTAATAAGAGGTTGGGGAAGTGGAAGCTTAGTTTGGAATACAGGTGCTAGTTTAGGTGGGAGAATACAATTTCTTGTCTTTTGGTGGAACAATGCCCCAATTGTACAAGAACTCGTCAACTATACCATCAGTCCTTGTAGCCCCCAAACAAAGAGTCCGTCTAGCTTAGGCTATTCGACACTTGTTGCTTCACCATCCAATGCAATCGTGGGGTCTAGTGTTACGCTTCAAGCTACAAGTTCATGTCCAGACGAAAGGTTTGCCTTCTTTATGAGGACTAGTTCCAGTTCAAGCTGGCATCTAATCCGGAATTGGGGAGGTGGAAGTTTTAAATGGAACAGCTCTGGTAGTGCAAGTGGCCCGATACAGTTTCTAGCCTGGGTTGGACAAAATAACACCTTGAAAACACAGGTTGAAATAAACTATTCCCTGAAAAGTCCTCCTTCGCCACCGCTTACGTCTCGACCTACACCTCGATCTACACCCAGACCTGTATCATCCCAACCTACAACTTCGAGTTGGCATGTTAGTGGGGTGATATATCATTCTCAGATCTACACTGAAGATTGCGAGACGGCTTCTCTCCAGATGGCATTAAACCACGAGGGGATCTATGACTCGCAGCCCTATTTGCTTTCTTTTGAGAATGTACAGGAACAAGGACCAGTAATGAATGGGTCAACAATAGTAAAGTGGGGAGATCCCTACACATCTTTTGTTGGCAATCCTGATGGGGCACAACTTGCAACTACGCCTACAGGATACGGAACCTACTACAGCAACATAGCAAGAACTGCTCAAGCTGTAGGAGGAAAAGTAATCTGGTCTGGAACCGGGTTGACTATTTCTCAGATGATATCCTACATAAAAGGGAATCATCCAGTTATAGCCTGGGTGGACGACAACAACAATGGGGTACTGCAGTATTCTCCGTTGAGCCACTGGACTGCCTTTGATGGTAGGTCTATAGAGTACCCACGATATGGAAACGAACACAACGTTTTGGTAGTTGGAATCAATACCGTTGGTACTACAGTGACTTCAGTGTTGATCTATAACCCTCTAGGGTTTGTCGGACCAGAGTGGGTCAGCATTGGAACTTTCGCAAATACTTTCAGCACCTTCGGGAATATGGCAGTTGTTTTGGGGTAACAATTTTGGCTTTACGAGTCCAATCTTTCAGGAGGAAATCTGTCTTCAAAAAAAAGAAAATTAAGCTAACATGGTTGAAGGCAGTCATGGCAACATGAATTTCTTTTCAGGTTAGCTGAAAAAAAAGAGAGAGGGAGGAGCGTTCTTTGGAGTTTGAGACCTAGGTCTTTTAAGGCTTATGCCTTTGGATCAAGATCCTTTGGATTTATATCCAACTCCTAGAACGCCCCCTCTCTCCTCACGACCTTAGATTATCATTGAAAATTATCCTAAACCTCTGTTTGTGTATTTGTTTTATTGTAAATAGTGATATAATTTTCATAATAGATATTATTAAACATTGTACTTTTATACAATTATATATAATATAGGTTATATTATGGAAGTAGATTCTGCAACATTAGAAGAGGTTGAAGAGAACGTTGAATCTCAAGAAATTGATAAGAGTTCTACGTCATATAAAAGCAAAAAGTATCACACTCCTAAAAAAACTCATGGAAGATTATCAGTTCTTGGAGTAGCAGCAATAGCTGCAGTAACATTTGTTGGAGCTTCTGAAATACCACAAAAACCAGGTTATGTTAGTGAATCGACAAGTATCAATACTCCTGTGCAAAATGGACATAAAAAGCTTAATATAGGTGAAAAGGTTGTTGTACATCCAGTATCATCGGGTAGTGAATCAGTTCCATCTCATAAAACAATACAAAGTGAAGTAATTCCACAAGAAGGGTTGTTTGTAAGGGATGTTCCTTATTACTCACAAATCTATACAGAAGATTGTGAAACTGCATCTTTACAAATGGCTCTAGCTCAAATTGGGATAAATCTGTCACAACAGGATTTACTTACTAAGGAAAATGTACAGAAGCAACCCCCTGTAATGAATGGATCAACAATTGTAGAGTGGGGAGATCCATATACTTCATTTGTTGGAAACCCTAATGGGGATCAATTATCATATCCCCCAACGGGATATGGAACATACTATTCTAATATAGCAAAAGTTGCAGAAACTGTGGGAGCTAATGTCCTTTGGGCTGGTACCGGACTAACACAAGCTGAAGTATATCAATATATTAAAGACAATCATCCAATTATTGTATGGTTAGACGATAATAATTCTGGAATACTAGAGCGTTCTTCACTAAACTACTGGACTGCCTTTGATGGTAAAAAAATTGGATACCCAGCTTCTGGGAATGAACACAATGTCCTTATAACTGGTATTCGTAGATCTGGCAACAATATTGAAGTATTAATAAATGATCCTTTGAAATTTATTGGACCAGAATGGGTTTCCTTTAATAGTCTTTGGAATTCTATGAGTACTTTCAACTATATGGGAGTTGTTCTGAGTGGCAAGAGTTAATTAGTATTTATAGTATCACTAAACCATTGATCATCGGGGATTCTTTTTCTATGTTCTGAATTTTTTAATAAAGTATAAACAAATATCCCTCCAGTTTTAGCATGTTTATAATTATATCCAAAATGCCAATCTAGAAAATTTAAGGATTCAAATGTTGTAGGATAAGAATCTTTTGCCCTTGCCCAGAGATCTTCTATGCCATCACTTATAATATTGGATGCAATGTAGCGTTGGATATCAACAAATAATTGGGACTGTCTTACATTAGATCTGTCAAAATCTGATAATCTAGGTAGTCTACATTGAGACTGGGATACCAATGTTGCAAGTTCTCCGTACGTAAGACCCGCTCCTATTATAAATGCATCAACATTACCAGGGTGTTGTTGTTTATACTCAATTCTTCTTAAAGTCGGTCTTCCATTTAGTGGCCTGCAATCTAACCAATCACTAATATCACTATCTCCTATGATTGCACCTATTAATCTGGATAGATGTGGGTCATTTTCTCTTATTTCTTGTAATCCAAAAATAGGTAATGATGTGTCCGCATATGGAGTAATTTCACTTATGGGAGGAACCATAAAAGGTTTATTGTTTTTTTGGGGAGGCTCAAAGAATAATTCAAGATTCGACATATATAATTATATTTAAACCTATGATTATTGTCAATAATTGTTTTATCTATGATATTTTAAAAAAGGGATTGCGGAGTTGCTGTACCATATATACTACCATAAAATTGAGAATTACCGAATGTATATACAGCACCATTATTAGTTAGAATATAGTAACCGTTATTATTAGAGTTTATTACAAATCCCACAGGTATATCTGATGGCTGGTTAGGGATATTGTACATAGATCCATAAAACTGAGCATTCCCAAATGTATATACAGCACCATCTTTGGTTATAAGATAATAACCTGAACCTGAAGGGGTCAGGGCAAATGTAACTGTAGTTTTAACTGGTGCATTTGGTATATTAAATACAGATCCTTGAAACTGTGCATTACCAAATGTATATACAGCACCATTTGAAGTTACAATATAGTAACCCCCTCCATTTGGTGTTAGAGCAAATGAGACAGGCGTTCTATCTGGCAGGGCAGATTGGGGAATATTGTATAGTGATCCATAAAACTGTGCATCGCCAAATGTATACACTCCACCATCAGTTGTCAGGACGTAATAACCCTTACCAGTTTGGGTAGGGACAATAGCTACGGGAGTTTTAACTGGAGCATTCGGTATATTAAATACAGAACCATAAAATCCTGCATCTCCAAATGTATATATCCCTCCATCCTGGGTTAGTATATAGTAACCTTTTTTATCTGGTGTTGTTGCTGCCATCACTGGAGTACGGTTAGGTATAGTTCCTGTGATTGTTGTTAAATCACCATAATATGATCCAGCTCCAAATGTATATACCTTTCCATTTTGCCCGAGTATATTGTATTCTTCTCCAGAATTTTGAATTTGCAACATTGCATTTATATTCAATAATCCATAACCGTATGTATTATTTATTCCTCCACCAAGTCTTGTAGATGATTCTTTAAAAAGTAAGTTTATACTCTGTGGATTCTGCACTCCATATTTTGCATCATACAAAGCTATCGCGGCAACAGCTTGAGGTGCAGAAAAAGATGTACCTGCTAAATATTCATTTGAGAATGAGGTATAGGATGTTACATTATTAGTATCATAGCCAGTATATGTTTGTTGATATACTAAAGGCGTGTTATATCCTACTGGTGCTACTAAAGTCTGACAATTACCCAAAGATGAACATCCATAATTTGAATATGAAGTTAATGAATTCTGTGAGTTAGAAGCCCCTACTGCTACTACTCCTGGATATCCAGCTGGATATGCCAAGGATGAGGATGATTCATTACCAGAAGATGCAACTACAGTAATACCATTATTAATTGCATCCTCTATTTCTGTTTCTTCAGCAGAGGATGGAGTCATTGACTCTATAGATAGGTTGATCACATTTGCATGATGGGCTATTGCCCATTGTATCCCCATTATTTCTGCAGATATAGGAACTCCCTGGGAGTTTCCAATCTTTACTGGCATGATGGTGGAGTTGAAAGCAATTCCTGCAGTTCCATATTGTGTTGACCCAGATGCATCATTGTTAGTTCCTGATGCAATAACTCCTGTGACATATGTCCCATGCCCTACACTATCATATGGATGATATTCGTTAATAGTTTGATTATTGTATACAGCTAAAGCATTATAAGGATCTACTATATTTAGCCCTGATAGTGATGGAGCTTGTCCATACACTGTCCCTGTTAATGGGTTTGTATAGTTTGTATATGCAACTCCACTATCAAGTACCGCAACTATGATATTTGAAGATCCTCCCAAAGATTGGGTGAATCCTGAATTGGATACTACAGGAGCATTAATCATAAAAAGATTCTTTTGATTATTTATATCTACATTGTTTGGAAGCGAAGAAAAAGATCTTATATAGTTAGGGGTTACAGATTTAATATTGGCTGTTTCCTCTAATCCAGTTAGAAAATTCTTATAACTCTCATTCTGGGGTCTTTTTACTATTGCGATAGAATTATTTATATTTGACACTGAAGGTCCATGGAGTTTCGCTGATATAGATCCACCAGCCCCATTCTTATATACAACAATAGCTTCGTTACTATTATAGTGTTGGTTATGGATAAGAGAGTATACCCTAGACTGAACAGATTGGTTTTGTGATGGTAGCCCCGATGCATATGTATTTGCTCCAATGACAAGAGGTGCTATAAATAGAGAAACTACGCCAAAAGATAGGGATACTATTTTTACAATTGTTGCCTTATTTCTTAATCTGGGCATAATTCCACTATTGTACAACATTAATGTTTGAAGTGGAACTGAAATTACCTATTCCTGTTCCATCATAAGTGGCATTTCCAAATGTATATACTCCTCCATCTGCAGTTAGAATATAGTATCCTTGATTTTGAGGAGTTACACCAAAAGCCTTAGGAGTTTTTGAAGGTACATTAGGTATGTTGAACATGGATCCCTCGAATACTGCATCTCCAAATGTATATACACCTCCATCGGCAGTTATAAGGTAGTATCCATTGCCTGATGGAGTTAATGCAAAAGTGACAGTAGTTTTTACTGGAGCATTAGGTATATTAAATACAGATCCATGAAACTGAGCATTACCAAATGTATATACGGCACCATTTGAAGTTACAATATAGTAACCCCCTCCATTTGGCGTTAGAGCAAAAGCAACCGGTGTTCTGTCTGGTACTGCAGATGCAGGAATATTGTATAGTGATCCTTGAAATACTGCATCTCCAAATGTATAAACCCCTCCATCAGCAGTCAAAACATAATAACCATTACCAGATGGTGTTGTTACAATTGAAACTGGAGTCTTTACTGGAGCATTTGGTATATTAAATACAGATCCATAAAATTTTGCATTACCAAATGTATATATTCCTCCATCCTGTGTTAAGATATAGTAGCCAAGATCGGATGCTGTTGTTGCAATATTCACAGCATTATTATTTGGGGCTCCATTTACATATGACATATCACCATAGTAATTAGCATTACCAAATGTTAGAACTCTTCCATGTCCTGATAGAAGATAATATGCTGAAGCTGTGGATGAAAAAACAGTATTTGATATAAAGAACTGATTTAATGGATTCCACAGTGCCAAAGATGGTTCTTGATAACCTAAAGTCCATAAACTTACTCCACGGAGATTATTGTCTAGTACTTGCTGATAAGTTAGTGATAAAGATTCTGGATTCTCATAAAACCCTTCTCTCATTTGATCTGTGGAAGCACAATTTGGAGGAGTATTATTTGATGGGTAACAATATCCATACCACGGAGTAGAGGATATTGAATCCCAATGTTTTGTACTAGCATTTTTGTATTTATCATTAGTTTGACCATAAGGCTCTTCTATTCCTGTTCCTGCTATTGCATTAGCATAAAGATTAAATGATGTAGTTGCAGTATCATTTCCATAATATGGTACTCCAAAAATTATCTTATTAGCTGGGGCTACAGATGCATAATCTTTCATCGCTTGTTTTACATCATACCAAAAAGGTCCATTCCCATTATTATAACCAGTCAAAGGTGCATTAGGGTAAGCTTGGGCTGAAGATGAAGTGTAGAAATCATAAGCCATAACATTTAGTGCATCTGCTGCTCCAGCAAGTGCAGGGATATTATATAATGATCCAGTCCAATGTGCTGCCGATGCAAAGGTATCTACACTTATAAATGATCCAGGTATCTGAGAATGCATCTGACTAGTCATGTTAGATACAAAAGTTGTGAAATTATTTATTGTTGTTTGATTAGGGTTACCATCGGTAGTTGGGTTGTATTCAAAGTCTATATTAACTCCTTGAAGATTAAATGATTTTACTTCTTGTATAGTATTAGCAATAAGATTTTGTGCTACGGATGGTGTGTTTACAACACTTTGTATGTCTGATAGATTAAAAATCTTAATTGTTAATACTACTCTTACGTTATTCTGGTGAGCTAGATTTACCATATCTACAAATTGTGTTGAGTTCAATCCTTGATATCCAGGATCGTTAGGTGCATTTGTTCCAAAATTTCCACTAGAGTTTGATGTTATTCCAAAATATGCGATTGTTGTTAGATTGTTATACTGATATGACTGATATGCGTTACTTGATAAATCCCAATAAGGAGCAAATCCCATAACTTCTTTCTCCTGCCCAGATGGTCCATAAGCTGACAAGGATCTAGATCCAAATTTTGAGGGCATAGGATTCGGTTTTTTTGTTGCAGGAGTAAAATTGTAGGTCTTATTCTTATACTCGTTATTCAAAAGTATATTGCCAATTTGTGAATTCAAAGGTGGCGTAGAGGATGCATATATAGATCCAGCAAACAAAAATAAAGAAAAAAAGACTGATACAAATAAGGCAAACTTAGTTACTCTCATGGTATTTAAAACTACCAAATATATATATGCTTGTCAATTTTAAATAAACTCAAGAAGAAGGAAAAGCTTAAGTCTGATGTTTATATGTGGTTAAAAGATATTTAATGTCTGTAATTTATCTAATATCAGATTTTATCTGGATAATATTCCTAGGAATGCATTCCTAGAGACGTACCAATAGGGTTGCAACCTTTAAACATTTATAATATAATAGGGTTATAACCTTTAAATTAAAACATATGGAAAATTTATTTACTATTTCAATCAATCTTATAAATACGCTCGAAAACATATACGTTAGAGAGTGTTATGATAGACTAGAGACAGATCATCGAATAGTTGGAATTGTAGGGTCGAGAGGTATAGGAAAAACAACATACCTTCTGTATTATCTCAAGAGTCATTATTCTAACTCTGACAAGGGGTTATATGTATCTGCAGATGATATATATTTTAGTGCTCATAAATTGGTAGATCTTGTTGATGAATTTATTAAAGAAAGGGATGGAGAACTTATATGTATTGATGAAATACATAGGTATCCAAATTGGGTACAAGAATTGAAGAATATTTATGATAGATATCCAAAATTCAGGGTAATATTCTCTGGTAGCTCTAGTATTAATTTAATCAAACAGACATATGATTTATCAAGGAGAGCTGTACTAAAGGCTATGTATGGTTTTTCTTTTAGAGAATACTTAGAATTTACAACAAGTACTAAATATCCCATTTTGAGTATTGATGAAATTGTACAAAATAGGACATTGAGTATGAATGGTATAAGAGATATTCCAGGATTGATTGGTAAATATAAACAATACTTAAAAACTGGTTATTACCCATTAAATTTTGCCTTTTCAGATGATATGGATACGTATGAAGCATTGTTAGGATTGGTAGATAAAACAATATATGTTGATATAGCTACTTATTATTTATTAAAGACATCCACACTGAATGTTTTTAAACAGATTTTATACTTTATACATACATCAAAACCTTCAATAATAAACCCATCAAAGTTAGCTAATAGTTTGGGCAAGGATAATAAAGATATTGCTGGTTATTTAGATATGTTAAATGATACAGGACTGTTGAGGTATCTTCTTATCAATAAATCTGGGTATGCATTGATTCGTAACACAAAGAAAATTTATCTAAATAATCCTAATTTAAGTTATGCATTACAATTCGATACAGGGAAACTTGTAGAAATAGGTGCATTGCGAGAGCTATTTGTAATATCACATCTGGATAATGCTGGATACAAAGTATTCTACTCTAAGAGAGGGGATATAATAGTTGGGAAATATGTTTTCGAGATTGGCGGGAAAAACAAAGATGCTCACCAAATCAACAGTATTGAGAATTCTTATCTACTTAAAGACGATGTATTACTTGGAGGTACTAGAACAATTCCGATATACTTATTAGGATTCCTATACTAGGCTTAGAATTCTAGAGTTTTATTGTCCATACCAGTATTGGGCAATCATACCAATACCTGCAATCTCATTTGTGTTCCAGTTACTTCCCGAAGGCAATCCTGATACAGTTCCTTGAACAGTAAATGTAGCACCATTCTGGGTCTCTCCATTAGTATTTGTTGCAGATAAACCATAATAATTAAATGAAGATGTATTCCATGCTCCATTCAATCCGCATGTTGAGGGGCAATCCCCAACATTTATATTTACTGGACCAAAAGTATCATTAACTGTATCCCCATTTGTTCTTGCATTACCTTCTATATTAAAGAATAACCGAGGAGATAAACTTACAGTGACATCTGCAATAGGAGTACCATTTACATAAAATACAGCAGTAGAGTTCTGTGGCCACCACGCTAGTTCTACTTGTGTAGGACTATTTGACGCTTGAGATAAATATTCGTATGTGAATACACCATTTTGTACCCTTTCCCATGCATAATAAGGAAGACCATGAGATGATGCAGATGTTGAATCTGTCTGTATACCTACAGATATTGCATTGTTATAAGCATCATGAGCATTTATGTATGCAGAATATCCAGATCCTGAACCTGACTCTGTTATTGTATCAGTGTATGTGAAATATGGATTACCTGCTGGAACTACAACAGGATTGGATACTACGGATCCTGGAGTAAACGATATTCCTGTAAATGTCGTGTCACAAATATCTCCAGGTTCCCTTGCTGCTGCTAAAAATGATATAGATGGATTATTTTCTGCCACTGGATATACACCTAATGTTACCTGATTATCTATTATTACCGATATTCCAGTTGCAGTCCATGTAATTTGTAAGTGGTGAGAAGCTCCTGATATTGCACCTCCTGGCCAATATCCTCCCACAGGAACCCCATTAGCTGCTCCCTCTACCATTATTGTTATACCATTTGGTGACACACCAGGGTCATGAATAAATCCAAATGCTATATAGTTTTTGGGATCATTCCAAAATTGTACTAACCCTTTATATCCAGTTCCTGATCCATATGCACAATTACCATTTGGACAATATGTACCTTTTAAATCTACACTTAAAGTCCCTGAAGATGACCCACGGTATGTAGTTGTAGCACCTGATTGATAGTTTACAGGACCTGTTCCCCAAGCTCCTTGATTTTTCCTCATACCCCATGCATGAACAGTACTTCCATATGTTGAAGTGGTTGCATATAATCCTGGATCCCAAGAATATGGAGATAATTGTGCTGAAGCAGCAAAGGATTTATGTGCAGTTAGTGTAAATATAACTACAACGAAAAACAAAAACATTAATGATTTTAAAATTTTCATTAAATATAATACTATAATATTGCATATTTTAAGTCAAGTACCTATTGGTTAATATGAGTAATGTATACAATGAAAATCGGTTAATCTTAAAGTTGAAAATGTTAACACTGATCCTAAAAAACATGGGGATCCGGATCTAGATCTAGATCTAGATCCAATAGTTTCGCCGTACCTAATTTTCATATATTCAAGATCTTTAGGGTATTCTGTATTTATTTGATCTATCAGTTCTTCTATACTACAACCAATCCCTTTATTTCCAATTATTATAGATCTTCTTATATCCACTAAAAGATCAGATCCTCTCATTTTTTGAAGCAGACTTTCTGAAACCTTTGGTATTGGTAATTCAAATTTTTGGTATAGTTCTCTAATCTCTGAATAAATACCGAAAGCCCCTCTTTTAAATAAATCATCCTTTCTCTTCCCGTGCTCCATATCAATAGGGACTCCTCCAACCCTTCTTGTGATCAGATCTAAAATTTTTACTAAATGGGGTTGTGTCCTTTCTAACTCCTCTCTGGCGATTCCTTCTGGTTCATACCCAAGTTCAAATAAAGATGGGGGTTCAATAGATCTTTTTGTCTCTTGATACTCTGTCTCTTGATACTCTGTCTCTTGATACTCTGTCTCTTGATACTCCTCTACTAATACCTGTTCTACAGTCTCCATGACCTTATAATATATCTGTAGGGTAACTTGTCAAGTGTGACCTTACAAATACCCCCCCTATTTGTAAGGTATATGTATACAAATATTTATATCTTGGTCAAATGAGGGTAACATTATGAGTATACAAGCAGTTTCAAAATCAATAAACGGCTACTTATAAAAAATAGATATGGTAATGAAACAAAATTTAAAAAGTGGAAGTGAATATTTTGGAAGACTATTCATAAATTTATATAGACGTAAACGTTGGAACGACATTTTATCTTTAGGAAGGGAAGTTGGCAGTAAAATGGGTATAACTAGTGAAGAACAGGTTTATAAAATAATCAAGGATCGAGGATCCAGGGATCACAGATTCAAGGATTGAGGGTTTAGTAAATCTATATTCAAGGGGTAATCAGAAATTTAACTTATTTGTTTTTTATACGTACTCTTTTATCAAAATGACGACGATGGCCTCTTGCTATACTGTTTCTTGATTTTTCTATTTCACCTATAAGGTATTTTGATATTTCATCTATATCTCCGCTATATCGTTTTATAAGAGACATTCTACAATAAAGACGGTTCCAAATTATGACTTGATCACTTGATGAAAGAGAGACTAACTCAGCTAATTCTGTAATTCTCCTGGTTAATACAGACTTCCATTCTTTAGAGTTATATTCAAGTGGAGTATATGGAGGAGAGATATCTTGCTCTTTAATAACAGGATTTTCTTCTTCAAATTTTAATATAGCGAATGTTAATAAGGCTCCCACTGTCTCTGGAGAATAGAGGTTATGAGGATATTTCTTTTTGATATATTCAAAATCATGAGGATATTTATCCTTAATCTCTCCAATAAATTGATGAATGATATCACCTTCTGGTATACCATCTTGTATAAATTTTTTTATACTCCCTACTAAATCTGAATCTATAATTCTTTTAAAATTATAATCCTGCAATTGTGGTATTTCTTGATCCAATGCTAAATTTTCAATATCAGTATAGATAGAAAGTGCTCCATGTATGAATTCACCTTGTCCACTTACAGTACCCTCTCCAGATATGGCGTTTAATATTTTTACTAAACTAGGTTGTATGCTCTCAAGGTCACTTATTGATATTTCTGGTATCTTTAAATCTTGTCTAGACAAGGAAGGAACTTCTATTTGACCTCCTTCACCACGTATTTCTTCTTCGTTAGTCATGTTAAGGAATATTGAAATTAATGGATTTATTATATAAGACCTATAATATTTTGTCAATCAATATTCATTCCTTATTTTCTTGATGATTAATGATTTTTCAAATATATGGTAGAGAATTTATATGAATCTTTTTAATTCATAGATGATTCATATATTTAATAATTCTCTATATCATTTTTTCTTTTTTGCCCAGATCTCTTAGAGATATAATTCTGATTTTATTATGTCTTTTTGTAAAAGAAATAATAAGATCTTTATTTTTAAAAGTTTTTCTTAAAGCATAGTATCTTATTTCATCTTTAGTTGGATGTTTAATATTTTTAAAACACTTCGGTTTTATCTTGAAGATGATACATGATGTAAAGCAATATTGACAAAAATGTAAAGCAAGTATACAATATATGTACTATGCAAGAGTTCAAAACTACTTCTTCAAAAAAAGGTCAGATTACTATTCCTGCTCCAATAAGGAAACATCTTGGAATCAATAGGGGCACCATTATATATTTCAAAATCATAAATTCTACAATGGTTGGAATGCCTAAAAAAGAGTATAACATATTGAAATTAGGAGGATTTTTAAAGGATAAAGACGATTCTAAATCATATAAAAAGATATTAGAGAGTTCCTATGAAAAATCGATAAAATCAAGGTTGAAATTATGATGCAGGTTATAGGAATAGATACAAATGCTCTACTTGAATATTTTCTTGCAAGAGCAAATAAATCTAAAATAGAGAGTGTAATAAAAAAGTGTATAAATAATGAAGTAATGATATATGTTGCTCTTCCGGTATTTTTAGAATTAGAATGGGTGCTAAGGTCATACTATAAAATAAATAAAAAAGAAGTAATAAATATCCTTCAATCCTTATTTGAAATGAATAAGTTAATTACAGATGATAAACCCCTTCTTTTAATGTCTATAGAATTATTTGAAAAAGATAATAGTATGAGCTTTACTGACTGTGTAATCTTTAATCTAAATAGGAAAAATCATGTTTCAAAACTTCTTACATTTGATAAAAAATTTGAGAAAAAGTTTGTTGTAGAGTAAGGGTGAGTACTATTAATGGTGTAGTGATATTCATATTAAGTATTTATCTTGATCGTTAAGAAAGTATTGGCTTTTTCATATACATACCTTTAATCTTATATTAACAATGTTTATTGGTGATTAAAAACTCTAATATTATTGTAAATTCTTATTTAAGTTAGATTGATTTGAACCTTTTAAGTATAACCTTATAATTATTCAATCCCATTTGTAAGGGACATATGATTGATAATTAAGGGTTTTTCAAATATAATGTCCTGTATATGCGAAGAATTTTCACTCTCATAAAAAAAAGTATAAGGTATATCAAACATTTTGGTATTAAAGCTTTCTTTAAAAAAGCTAGGGTATATATAAAAGATAGGGTTATAATAGGGAGAGACAATATATCATATCAGGAATTTATAAAAAAGGAACAAAAGAGTTTAAACTTAAAAGTTATAAAAAAGGAAATTGAAAATTTTAAATACAAACCTCTTATATCAATAATCATTCCTACATATAAAACTCCAATAAAATTTTTAAAAGAAGCAATAGATAGTATACAAAAACAGTACTATCAGAATTTCGAAGTTATAATCTATGATGATGCCTCTAAAAGTATAGAAATTGATAATTATTTTAAAAGTATACAGATTCCAAATCTAAAGGTTTTCTATAACAAAAAAAACTCTGGTATATCAGAAACTTCTAATAGTGCGGTTACGGAGTCAAAAGGAGAGTACTTAGTTTTTCTAGATCACGATGATACGTTGTCACCTAATGCTCTCTATGAGGTAGTAAAAGCTTTGAATAAAAATAGAGCAGATTATATATATTCAGATGAAGACAAACTATCAAAAAGTGGATCTAGATCCACTGGGTCTAGAGAAGATCCTTTCTTTAAGCCAGATTTTTCATATGATATGTTACTCTCTTGTATGTATATAACACATATAAGGGCTGTCAGGAAATCTACATTTTTGAAATTACACGGTTTAAATCCAAAATATGATGGAGCTCAAGATTGGGATTTTGCATTGCGACTTTATGAGAAAAAGGGTAGTTTTTATCATATACCAAAAATATTGTATCATTGGAGAAAAACAGACGAATCAACAGCAAACGACCAATCTGGCGCAAAATCATATGCATACAAAAGACAAAAAGAACTTCTTGAAGCTCACCTTATAAGATCAAATATTGAAGCTAGTGTTGTTGAAGGATATTGGCAAGGATCATATAAGATAGAAAGGAAGATAGAAGGAGGACCATCAGTTTCTATAATAATACCATTCAAAGATCAAGTAGAATATCTTAAAGCCTGCATAGACTCAATAAAAGAAAAAACTTCATATAAAAACTATAAAATTGTACTGGTTAATAATCAAAGTAGAAAAAAAGAAACACATGATTATCTTCTAAGTTTAAAAAATAGAGAAGATATAAAGATTATAAATTATAATAGACCTTTTAATTATTCCCTGATTAATAATTTTGCAGTAAAAAAAACTGAAAGCGATTTCATTATATTTTTAAACAATGATACAAAAGTTATAACACCACGTTGGATAGAGGAGATGCTACAAATTGCTCAAAGAAAAGATGTAGGTGCCGTAGGTGGATTACTTTTATATAAGGATAACACAGTTCAACACGGTGGTATAATAGTAGGTCTTGGTGGTGTTGCTGCTCACTCTCATAGAGGTTTTGATGGGGCATCTAATGGCCATGGAGGACTTTTAACTCTCACACGTGATGTATCTGCTGTGACTGCAGCATGTATGATGATAGAAAGATTAAAATTCACAAAAGTGAAAGGTTTTGATGAGAGATTGAGGGTAGCATATAACGATGTTGACTTGTGTTTAAAATTAGGGAAAATAGGGTTAAAAAATATATATACTCCATATATGAAAATGTATCATTATGAGACAAAAACAAGAAAAAAAACAGTGGGTGAGAATGTAGTGGATACAGGTATTTTTATAAGAAAATGGAAATACTTTCTAAAAAAGGGAGATCCTTTCTATAATCCTAACCTAACTTTATCCAGAGAAGATTATTCTCTAAGACGAGTATGATGGATTTAATATTAAAACTGCATTATTATATTAAAATATAACATATGGGGATAAAGTTAATAGACATTATTGTTCCAGTTTATAATGCATTTGAAGAGACTAAAAAATGTATAGAAAGTGTTATACAAAATACTCAAGATGTTCCATATAGACTAATTATATTCAATGATGCGAGTACTGATAGTAGAATAAAAAGTGAATTTTCTAAATATCATAATGGTAATAATATATTCTATTATGAGAACAATAAAAATCTAGGTTTTATTAAAACAGTAAACAAGGCATTCTCTTTATCTAAAATCAATGATGTAGTTATATTAAATAGTGATACCATAGTAACAAAACATTGGTTATCTGAGATGAAGGACTCTGTTGCAAATTCAGATAGGGTTGCTACATGTATGCCAATAAGCAATGAAGCCACTATTTATTCAATCCAGCGTTATACCAAAATAAATCTACTAGATAATTTTTCTATAGATGATATCGGTAGTGTACTATATAAAAATGGGTTAAGGCTAAACCTGGAAATTCCAGTAGGAGTGGGGTTCTGCTTATATATAACAAGAAATTCTTTAAATGATATAGGGTTTTTTGATGAAATATTTGGTAAGGGGTATGGAGAAGAAAATGATTTTTGTATGAAAGCTTCTAAAAAGGGCTATAAACATATACTTTGTGATAGTGCCTTTGTATACCACAAAGGACACGTATCAATGAAAGAAGCTGGTATTTTAAAAAAAGATAAAGATGACACATTACTACACAACGAAAAATTATTAAATGAAAAACATCCTGATTATCTTCCTACCATTCATAAATTTTTAGATCAAAATACTTCTACTCTTTCTGAAATATCCAATAATCTTCTTTTAAACATTATCCCTCGAAGTAAAAAGCAAAAAATCTTATATGTGTTGCACAATTATAATGATCAAAATGTATCCGGAGGAACAGAGCTACATGTAAAAGATTTATGTGATAATTTCTCTAATGATAATATTGTATATATACTATATCCAAATAACGGAGATATATTTTTGATTGAAAACTATAAAGGAGTTGTAAATAATTATGCATTTCCTGTTGGGGAATATTTTAATTATCCTAAAGTATTTGATATTGATTATAGAAAAACCATAGTTCATATATTTGATTTATTTCCGTTCGATATTGTGCATATACATCATACAATGAATTTAGGGTTTGATATTTTTTCTATTGCTAAAGAAAAAAATATTCCTATTATATATACAATACATGATTATTATTCTATATCTCCAGCTCCAAATTTAACAGATACAGATGGTAATTTTTTAGGCATTCCTATGGATGTAGATAAATGGAACTTATCATTAAGGGAAAAATTTGATTACAACAGTTTGAATATAGATTTATGGCAAAGGGATTGTTTTAATGCAATATCTTTATCAGATTGCATAGTAGTTCCTTCAGAATCAGTAAAAAATATACTTCTTGGTTTTTATCCTAAACTTAAAAATATTAAAATAATTGAGCATGGGGTAGATACAAAAATGAAAATTCAGAATAATCAACCCGTTGATGTAATAAAAAATATAGCTTTTATTGGACATATTCATTATCCAACTAAAGGTAGAGATATAATCAATGAATCAATCCCGCTACTTTTAAAGAAGGGATATTCAATATATATATTTGGGAGTGATAAATCACAATTAGATATGGATGAAGATATCAATGAAAGAGTTCATATAAAAGGGAAATTCAATAAAAGTGAAATAGTGAATATGTTATTTGAGGATCATATAGATATCGTATGTTTATTGTCTACATGGCCAGAAACTTATTCTTATACACTAACAGAATCTCTACTTGCTGGAATACCAGTAATCGTAAGTAACTTTGGAGCGTTGAAAGAAAGAGTAGAGAAATTAAAAGTAGGATATGTTCTAAAACAGTATGATAGTAAATCTTTAGTAAATCTTGTGGATAGAGTATCTGACGATAATAAACAATACATGGTATATAAAAATAATATACAAAACTTGAAATTTTTGAGTATTTCCGAAATGATTAGAGAATATAAGGATGTTTACAATGACTTTTCAAGAGTTATACATAAAATAGATATACAACTTTACACACTAGAAACACACAGTCATATGTTTAATGTAATTGATAGTAATGAAAAATTAAGGATTGCTTTAAACGATACGAATGAAGAAAGGATTAGGCTATCGAATACTATTATAAAAATGGACAATACTATTACAGAAATGAATAAGAGTCTTAAATATATACATAAATTTAGGTATATATATAAACCAATAAAAAAGATTCTTAAGCCAAGTAAAAATAATTAGTGGGACTCTTTTATACTAGGTAAAGTATTCAATATTTTTTCTAAATTTACAGAACCTATTAACAGTGTATAATTTTTGTAAGCATGTTCTAAAGCACTTTCTCCAATACGTATCCTTTCTTGTTTATTTTCGACCAGTAATTTTAATCCTACATACCAATCTTCTCCTTGATTACATAGTATAATATCTTTATTATTTCTCAATTCTCTGTACTCTCCAACATTAGAGGCAATTGTTGGTATACCTAAGAAAGATAATTCTTGAAACTTAATATTACTTTTGGCATTGTTAAATTCATTATTCTCAAGCGGGACTATGTTAATATCAAAAGAACTTAAATTTCTTACATATTCTTCCAATGATTCACTATATTGGACTTGAATAATTCTACTGCCAAATTTTTTTCTTAAATTATTAGATATATTTAAATACCCCAGTATTTTTAAATATACATTTTTGTACTCTGTTAGTATCTTTTCTAATTCACCCTCTATGTTTTTAAAATCGTGATTATGGGTTTTTGTACCAGAGGAATAACCGATGATAATTTTATTCTTATTTTCTGATCTGAAGTTCCGTTTATATTTTTTTGCCGTATCTATAAAGTTAAAATTTTGCACATTTTTATGGATAAATGTTTTTAACCCTAATTTTGATATTCTTTGATACAAATCTTCTGAACTGACTAATACAGCATCTGCTTTCAGCATCAGTTTTTTATTATTAGAATATAGTGATTTTGCCTTATTTTTCTCTAATGAATCTCTATTTTTTAAAGAAGGGATACTTTCGATCATAGATTCTTCAAATACTAAATCATCTATATCATAAAGGACTAATTTATTTAATTTTGTACATTCATCTAAAAATGCTGTTATTTCTCTATTAAATTGTACTCTTTGGAAAATAAAACAATTATAGTGGTTGAGTATCTTAGATAGATTAACTTTTTCTATATCTACTATATCTACTGAATAGTCAATATATTCAAGTTCTTTTTTCAAATTTTCTACCCTGTATTCTTTAACAGTTCCTGGACAGCCAGCTATAATCAAAACATCTTTTTTGAATACCTTATTCTTCACTATAAAATGTTTGATTTTGGCATATTTTAAGAATATTTTCCAAGTTAGAGATTCATATATTTCATTAAGTTTGTTATTACTATCTTCTAGTGTTTTATTAATATTATCATATTCCTCTTCTAGTGCCATGTAGGTATCCAAAAGTTTTTCATGTTCATTTTTAAATTTTTTAAGGTATTGCACCTCTTTCTCTAGATAATTAATTCTGTCTTCAGCAATTTTAAACAGAGAATCTTTTTCTGAAGATTCTCTGTGCCTTTTTTCTGATAAAGCATTTATTGTATCTCTTAAAGCATACACTGTTAAGACTTCATTAGTAAGTAGCTTTGATAATCTTTCTATCTTTTTTGGACCTTTTATTATCTTGGGTGTTTTATTTAATATGTATGTTCTATCTGCCAAAACCTTTTCAGGGTTTCTGTTTATTTCTCCACCCATCCTATTAACTATATTGTTATTTTTTCTATCTATCCATATGTTCCATTCATTTGTAACCTTATTGATTCTTATAGGGACCGTTAATTGCATTAATCTTCTTAAAAAATCCCAATCATTCTCATAAAGATTCTCATGTGTATCATCATAAAGTCCAGTTTTTTTTAATATTGCCCTTGTATGTATTTTTGCGTGGTCAGCAATATAATTTTTTGTAATAAATTCATCCTGAGTTATATCTTTATTTTCTGGAAGTAATAAAATTCGGTCAATTTCCTCTTTGGTGTCCACATATCTTTTTACTACATAGGTATTTGAATATACTAAGTCCACTTTCTCTTTACTTATTATATTATATAATGAATCTAGGTGATTGGGATACCAAATATCATCATCATCTAAATATGCAATATATTTTGAACGTGAATTCTTAATACCTATATTTGTCGCATGGGAAACACCACCATGTTTAGCACTTATTAATTTCATCCTTATATCATTATACGAATTAACTATGTCTGATATATCTTCTCCTCCATCATTAACTATTGTTAATATCCAGTACGGATAAGTTTGTTGGATTACACTATTAATAGCATCTTTTATATACTGCCTTCCATTATATGTTGCCATTATTATGTCAATTGTAGAATCTGTATTCATGATTTTTATACAAATAAAGCATTATTATAAATATTAGTGTTCAAATACAAAAAAATGATTATTAACAAAATTAATAATATAATAAATTTCAAAATAATTATCTTATATTGTTTTGTATTGTAAAATAAGTAGATAATGAAAGATATTATTAATATTGATATTACCATAAAATATGATATAAATATCAAATAAATGAAATGGTTTTTCATAAAAGAAGGTTTATATTGGCTCATCTCTATTTTTAATAAAAACATTGAATTTCGGATGTTTGCTATAGAGAATAGATTTTTCTGAAAAGTAAATCCCATTAAAATATTGCCTTTGAGAATTTTCTTATTATAATATACTTGGTTGTCACTCTTAACCAACCCTAAATAAAAGGAATCCACGTTGGTAAAATTTACACCTTTAACCGATAGCTCATAATTACCTTTATTCTTTATTTTGCATGGAAAAGAATTTAATAAATTATTATTTATATATATTACTGACATCGAAGACTTGCAAGCCTGCAGGTTGTTTTTCAGTAATTCAACCATAATTGAGCTACTATAATTTTCACTAGGGGTGTTGTTCTTGTTAAGTAAATATATATTTAAACTCTTTAAATTTTTTTGAGTCACTTGTATGTTTTTCTCAATTATACTTTTATTGCTTATGTTGATGTATTGACTTGGAGGGGCATATTTAAATGATGTATTTGTAGAAAAATTAGTGGTTACATATATTACTGATATTATGAATATATAGTAGAGTATAATTATTGAAATAATTGTTATAAAAATTGATTTTAATAATATTTTTTTATTCATATTACAGATAAAATGCATGTATTAATATACCAAATAGGGCAGTAATATTGAAAATTACTATTAAGACTATTACAGAAGTATAGACTATATGTAACAGATACTTTTTTCTAATTAATTGTTGTAGACCATATACTAAAAGTATTGAGATACTTGTTATTACAGGGAAAAAATAATGTCCTTGTATAAAAAAATCACGGGTATTCTTCAGTGAGATAAAGTCTAAATATATCAAGAATATTGAATATATGGAAACAATAAATATTAAGTATAAGATATTTAATAAGTTTTTGTATTTTTTGTGTAGTATTTTATAATAATGAATATAATTATATAGATATATAAATATCCCAACAAAAGATAATGTACTAAGAAAGAATAAAATATCATAGTACTGTTGTCTAAATTTGAAATACCCCCACCCAAAAGTTCCCCAGAATGATTGAAAAACATATCCATTTTGGAGGTAATTATTGTAGTAATTGGCAATATAGGTAAAAGGAGAAAAGACTGTGAGTCCCTGAAAGGTAGTTGTAATATATGAGTATATCAGATTAAATCCTTTTAAATACAGCAGTAGTACTATCATAATTATTAATAAAGGGGCGATCAAATATACTCGCTTATCTCTCTTTAAATTTATTTTAAATTTATGTACCTGTACTACATATAATAGTAGTAATACTGGTATTAGGAGATAAGCACTTTGTTTTGTTAGAATACCCAGGAGTATCACGATGATTGCCATAATATTTGATCTTATATCAAGTGTTTTTGAATTTAATATTTTTAATCCATAGTATGTAAATATGGAGAATAGTGTAATGATTAAATTATCTGGGTTAATAGACACCGTAAACTGTGAAAGCATAGGTAAAAATCCTATGAATATCACTGTGGTATATTGAGCCAGTCTATCTTTCTTAAAGATTATTTGGGAACTTTTATAAGAGAAGAATATTGTGATTAAAAAGAATATGATTGATAGAAATCTAATTGATTCTATCTGAAAAAATATACTTCTTGTAGAAAAAATTTTATATATTCCCGCTGCTAGAAAGTAATATAGTGGTGGATATGCTTCTACTGTACCACTATACTTAAAAGTTTTTTGATCGTGTATGGAACTATATTCTTTTTTAAAAGATTTTTCTCCTTTTGCATTGATATTTTTATTAAATGTATATCTAGAATTTGTAGCGAAACTGAGAAATTGAAATAGTTTATATTCTTCTATACTAATTGTACTATTAGTGTCATATGTACCATACATGGCTATATGCTGGATTTGAGCAAAGTGTGCTGGTTCATCAAAACTCTGAAATATTGGCAAAGAAATCCACCAAGCCAATAAAGACACAAATATAGAGAGAAAGATTACTATTAATAAAATGTTAGATTTAACTTTATTTCTCACGATATATTTTAACTATAAAGTTCGAATTTTGATATACTTTTCATTTTTTTATTAAATTAACGTATAAGGATTATATCTTTTTTTGGATGTTGTTGCACATATGAGGTAGAGCTAAGTTATTTTCATAGAAATTTAATATATTTAAATTATAATCAATTTGTTAAGTTTAATTCAGGATAAATTATGTATCCTCTTAGTTTCAGTGATGTGAAAGTGAAATCCTTTAAGGGAGGTACACCTGAAGAGGTTTCAAATCAAATGCAAAAATTTTTATTGAATGATGATAAAAAAGATAATTTAGTATTACAAATCAAGGTTTTTGATATTATGGAAATGGTTGGAGGTTTTAGGCAGACCCAAGGTATTGTTATATATGGGAAAAAATAGAATTTTAAATTTATAATTTATAAAAGTCTATTTGTCTGTTTTGTCCTCAAATTTAAATTTGCTATTGGATATCTTTTCAAGGGTAGTTAGTGTCATTTTTATTGAACATATTGTATTTTGCAATTCATTTATAAAAATTGGATATAAAGTTGGTAGATATTTATTTATCATATCTTTTGTTTCCTGTGGTATTTCTAAATCTGCACCAATTTTTTCTTTTGACTGTATGTTTGCCAGTTTTATTGAAGAAAATATTAAATTTGTTAAATTAAATACTCTATTGGTTCTTATTTTTAATCTATTGATCTCATTATATGCCTCTTTAAATTTTAAAGTATCTTATATTTCTATTGATTCTATTATTAGTCCAGAACCCATAAGGTTTATGTAATAGTTATCTTTCATAGTATTGATAATTTCGCCACATGCAAGATTTAATTGTTGTATTTTGCCTATAGAGGTATCTAATACGGATTTATTTTCATCAATATTTATAGGAAAATTATTTATTTCTTTTTGAACTTGTTTTAAAACAGTATAATTTCTGTCCAGTTCGTTTCCTATTATCATAATAAGATGGAAATAAGTTTGTGCTACTTTTTTTTGATTAGATATACTGTATATTATCAGAGGCATAATAATGGTTGCCGTAGTAAATATCATTATCATGAGAGTATCGATAATGTTTGATGGTGATAATTTATATAGATATGCAAAGTATAGATATATTAATATAAGTAGGGTGGTAATAACACCAATATAGATAACTCCAGAATAAGTACTTAGTTTTTTATTTTTTTGCATTGTAGAATTTTATATATCTTGTATTATATCTCTTTTGAAGGATTGTTGCCATAAAATGTGGTTTTTATTAATAATGTAATATAATCAAAATATGGATACAGGGTATATAATGATTGACGGTCATCATTTATGTGCAAGCATTAATGAGGTTTATAAAATAAGACCGCAATTAAGAAGTAAAAAACTAGATATAACATTACTAACCAATGCTTTAGTTGAACTTTGGTTAGAGAATATTGATCAAGCTACAAGAGTAAATTTTTATTTTAAAAAAGGAGATGACAGAATACATTCAGTGATTAACATATCGGATTCTAGAAAACCTGGGTATAAAGATCATTGGAAAATAATAGAGTGTTGTATTAGTATTAAAGAGGGTGTTCCTGATTTAGAACTTGAAAAATTAAGTTCTAAGTATAGAGATATATTTCCTAAAAGAGAAAAAGGAGTTGATATAAAATTAGCATGTGATGCCTTACTTGCTGTGGCAAATAATAGGGTTCAAAATATAGTATTTTTAGTAAATGACAGAGACTATATTCCTTTATTTGAAGCTATTGAGGAGCAAGGAGGAAATGCATATCTTACAGCCCTAGATTCAAAACAAAAAATAGCAAAAGATTTGACAGATCTTGCAGATAAATTTTTAACGTTAGATTCTTAATTGGATAAGATATTTATTTGAGCAAATATGAAAACTAAAGAATATATAGCCTACTTAAATCTCCATAAAGATATTGTGAAAATGTTTATATCCCTTTGTACAGTATATTTAGCATACTTAGTAGTTTTATTTTATATTATTGAACTTATTACTAATAATCTTAAGTTAACACATGTAACTGTAATACATAATATTTTTAATTTTCCATATATTATTTATGATGGAATTTTTATTGTAGGGTTGATCTTATTAATTCTCTTTAATCTTTGTAAAATTATTAGTTTTTTAAAAAAATATTACAGATCAATTATGGTTTTTAACCCAATAAATTGGATTGATTATAGTTTTGGGGCATTTTTATTGGTTACAATTTATGAAATATTGAGTTATAAATTTACTGTCCTCTATGTATTTACAATAGTAATTATAATAAGGTTGATAATTCCTTTAATTAAAGGTATTTTAAGACCTAAACATTCTATAAATCAAGAATTTCCACTTGAACTAGATATTCCTATTAAGAAGATAGATGAAGATAAGCTTCATAGGGAGAATTTTATAGATAATCTTTATGATAGAATTAAAAATTTGAATTTTGATAAAAGTTTTGTTTTCGGCTTGTATGGAGAGTGGGGTTCTGGTAAAACTTCTATGCTTAATTTATTGAAAGAAAAATTAAAGAAGGAGAAAGATATTATTGTTATAGATTTTAATCCATGGATTTATGATGATGAAACTGCAATATTAAATGGCTTGTACAATGAGATAGATATCGCTCTCAACAAAGAATATCTGATGGATAATTTACGATCAGCATTATTGAAATATGCCAAATTATTATCAACTGGGGTTAATCTCTTCAATTTTTTTATATTCTCTTTTAGTAATGTAGGTCAGGCAGATATAAAAAAGAGAATAAGTAAAGTTATTAAAAGAATAGATAAGAGAATCGTTGTGATTATTGATGATATAGATAGGATGTCTCCTGAAAATATATTATATATTTTTAAATTGGTTAATATAGTAAATAATTTTGATAAATTATTTTTTATAATTTCGTGTGATAAAGAGATTATCAATAAAAAAATAAAAAATAAGGTTAAAGATCCTTTATATCTTGAGAGAATTATTCAAACTGATGAAAGTGTCCCAAAAATTCTTCTTGAAGATATAATATCTTATATAGAAAATGACCTAATTAAAATATATAAATATTTTGATATAGATATGGGAGAATATTCTTTTGCATATCTAAATTATTTTGGATCTTATTTTGCAGACTTAAGAAAGGTTAAAAAATATATCAATCTTATAAAAATTGATATTGGTAGCATATCTACAAAAGATGATAAGCCGTTTAATAAAAAAGATATTTATTTAACAGATTTTTTCATATTAGAGATGCTTAAAACTTTTTTTCTTATAGTTTATGATGATATATATTCAAATTCTTCTGTCTATATAAAAATTGATAAAAGAGGAGATTTATATGGAGACAGTATTTTTAAGAATATAGCTAATGATCAATCTCAATCTGGCGTATTGGCATTAACACATTTAAATCTTTTGTTAGGGAATATTGACTATAAATATAGAGAGTATGTTTCAAATGCGATTTGTTATTTATTTCCACGAGTAGAAAATTTATTTTTGAATACAAAAGATTTACATAAAACATATAATAATCTCTATACTCCTATGCAATCTCCTAATAAAGAGAAAGATACAGATAGTTTACAATCTAGAATATGGCACGAGGATAGTTTTTATAGGTATTTTACTATGAGAATAAGTAAAAAGGATATATCTTATAATGAGATGAAGACCTATATAGAATTGCTTAATAACAGTAATGATATAAATTCTATTGCAAATTTTTTCTTAGCTACTATGGACAAAAAACTTTTAATAGATAAACTAAGCAATTCTAGTTGGGGGTTAAAGACAAATGGGAGTATAAAGTTAATAAAAATAATATGCAATAACATTGAAAAATTAAAAAAGAAACCTGAAGATATTTATGTATATATAGACTTTATTAAGTCTTTACTCAATATTCCAATGGTGAATCCTAATGAAACAATAATGCAAGGTGTATTTAAAGATATTTTTAATAGTATAAATATAAATAAGAAAACTTTTTTATTTATAGTTTCCTTATATAGTTATTTAAATCTTAATACCCAAGGGGGTCAATTTTTACGCAGTCCAGATATGAGAAGAGAGACAAGATCTATTATAAATAGGTTTATTAAAAATACAGAATATAATACCTTTAAAGATAATATTAACAATCGTAGAGATTTTATATTAGCACTATATCATTGGTTGGGTTATGGTACTACTATAAGTGCTGATGAAAGGAATGATAATTCAATACATGTTAAGGGGTATATAAAAAGGTCTGTTGTAGATAAAAAAAGTTTAATTAATTTCATCAGTATCTTAAAAGATGCAAATTTTGATCTAACTATCTTAAACGATAATGAATTTTTTGGTAAAGAAATTTTTGATAAAGCAAGAAAAATATTAAAATATAATAAGTCTTTAAAAACAAAAGACAAAAATTTATTGACTTGGTTTATTAAATGGAAGTTATAATTGTTGATAAAATTTTAAATATTTCTCTTTAACACTTATTAAGTTATATTTTCTACTTAAACTTAAAGCACCCTTAGATATTTGATTATACAAAGTTTTATTACTAGTTAGTTTTATTATATTTTGAACTATTTGTTCAACATTTTTTGGTTCTATTAAAATGCAATTTTTATTATTAATAAATATTGATGTTGGGGTATTTTTTCCTTTTGTAGTAATAACAGGTTTTCCATATGATATAGCTTCAAGGAATGTTCCATTCCTCTCAGATACTCCTAAATTAAATGGAAGTATTACTGCAAATGATTGAGATATTTTTTTTGCAATCTCCATTCCATCTTTTGGTTTATTTAATATTATATTATCCTGTAAATCTAAATTTTTAATTTTTTCTATTATTTTTTTATGAGAATGATTAGTTTCTGGGTAGAGATTTGTTAAAATATCCAGATTGATATCTATATTTTTATCTTTTAATATCTTTATTGTGTCTATTAGATATTCAAGCCCTTTTTTAGAATCAATTGTCCCTATATAGCAAAAATTAGAACCTTTCTTTGTGGGAATATCATAATAATTGGAAGGAAATATATTTATAATATATACTTTTTTATTAAAGACTTTAAATTTTTTTAAATATTTAAAGTCATTTATATTTGTGACTATTATATGGTCAAAGAATGGGAGTAGGGTTAAATTTCTTATTTTGGCAATAGGGTGAGCTTGAGAGAGTTCATGCTCTGTAATAATTTTTGGTATTTTAGGAAAATTCTTTTTTAATTTCATCCCAAGAATAAATGTATCAAATCTGAATTGATAAGCTAAGGTTGGATGTTGTAAATGTATGATATCTGGGTCAACTTTTCTTATAATGTCAATTACCTGATTAAAGGTTTTTATATCCCATTTTCTATTAACTTTATGTATTTCTATATTATTTATACTCTTTAAATTATCTATATTGGATGTAATCAGATGTATTTCTGCCCCTTTATATTTACTGAGTTCTTGCAATAATCTATATGAATACATACCAACACCACATATTGTTGGAGGAAATGTTCCAGAGATAAATACTATTTTTTTAGATTTTTTTTGTAATGCCAAGCTTATTATATTTGTAGTATTAATTAAATATTCTTTTTATTCAATCCACCAAGATACCCACTTAATCCAGAATACATAAAGAGTTCTTTGTTCATTATAGATCTTAGTATAGAAATAGAGAAAATCACAAAAACCCCTTCTACTAGAGATAATTTATTAAAGTTATTTTTTAATAAAATGGCATAATTGTGGGAATAATAATAGAACCACAACTTTTTATCAGGGATTCTTGCCCCTCCACTTGGAGCTCTCAAATGTACTAGAAAAGACTTCGGGTCAAAGATTATCTTATAATTATTTTTTAGAATTCTAAATCCAAAATCAGTCTCTTCAAAATAATTGTTTCCAATAATATTTTCATCAAAACCTCCTATTGTATTAAATACACTTTTTCTAAAAGAGAAATTGCATCCATAAAGACATTCTATATATTGTTTTATTGTAGAATTATAATTTGTATGTGTTTGAATTTTCAAAGTTTTATTAAATTTCCCAGTTTTAAATGAATTATTTGGTTTCTCATTTGGATTCAAGACATTTCCTTGTATAGCACCTATGTTCTTATCTTTATAGTTTTCTATATGATTATGAATGAAATTTATATTATATATTCTTACGTCATCATCTATTCGTATAATAATATCAGTACTTAAATTTTTAATTGTCTGATTTAGTAATTTTGTAAATTGTTGTTTATGGGTATAAATAATTTTAAATAAAGATTTTTTAGAGATAAAGTTATCTATATTTTTATCTTCATTTTGATACACAATTACAACACTAAAATTATTATATGATTGTTTTTCTAAATCTTTAATAAGATTCTTTAACTCACTATCTCTTCCTATTGTTAAAATTAAGATTGTTGCTTTTAAATTATTTTTTTCCATTCTTTTACTATTTTTTGTTCATTAAATTTATGAATGCTTGCTACACAATTATTTCTCATTGTATTATACAAATCTCTATTTTTATACAAATATAATATTTTTTTTGATATATCATCAGAGTTTTTATCAATAAAAAGTCCATTTATATTATTTTGTAGAACTTCAGGTATACCTCCTACTTTTGTTGCCAATATTGGAACAGATCTAGATAGAGCTTCAATAAGTATTAAGCCCAAACCTTCTGATGAAGATGGTAAAACCAGTAGATTAGATTTATCCAAAAATTGCTCTATATTTTCTTGAAATCCAAAATAAGCTATTTTATTTTGCAATTTGTTATCTTTTATATATTGTAAAACATTATTTTTTTCTAGCCCTGTGCCTACTATTATGCCTTTGATATTATTGGATTCAATTTTCTCTATTGCTTGTATATATTCATAAATACCTTTAGATAAATCTACTCTCGATATAAATGAAACATAAAAATCTTTAAAATTTGTATAATATATTTTTTTGATCTTAGTTCTAACTATGGGGTATATAGTACAAACTATTTTTCTATTAATGCCAAAATTTATTATATCATCTTTGGTTGCATTAGATACTGCAACTATAGAATTAACTTTTTTTGACGACTTTAGATATAAATATTTTAAAAGAGGCGAATATTTTATCCATTTCCCTCTAGAAAATGGTCCATGTTCCCACCAAATTATGTTTATATTTTCATCTAATTTCCTTATTATAGGTGTTAAGATAATTTTATCTGAAAAACTCTCAATTACTATTGTGTCTATATGATTAGTGATTATTTTTCTTGCTAGTCTCTTATAATTTTTAAGATTATAAAAATATAAAAGATGAAAATATATATAATTTTTTACTCCAGATCCTGGTTCTAACAATGTTTTGCCAGATATATTTATTGAATGGTCAATTTTTATCTTTTTTGGATATTGGTAATCATATGTTATCAAAATATTTTTTTTGTATAGATTCTCTAGTATAGTTTTAGATAATATTTCTGCTCCACCAATAGCATTGGCTGTTCTTATAAAAATAATTTTTTTCATAATAAATTATTTAAAAAACATTGGAAATTACACCTTTCAGCTAATATAGCACCAGATATTCCTGCTCTTATTATTATAATTTTATTGGTCATACGTAAGTATTATATTAGAATATGTCAGGTAAGTGTATCTGTTGTATTTCTTCTAATGGTACCTAATTTCTAGTAATCTGATTGTTATTATATCAATAATTATCAGATTAAGTTTTTTTTGCAATTTTATTAAACTTACTAACGTTGGTCTGTCCATTGTTTTTCTCTTTCCACTGGGAGATGTAACAGTATTGGATAATAGATTTTTGTCTAGAGCAAATTTTAATATATTATCTTCTGTATAGATTAGAGTTTTGTGTTTTATTGAATTTAAGGTAGGTATAACAAAACTAACCTAGATTGAAAATTAAAAATCTCTAATAAGGCTAAAAGTGAATCAAACCCTTATAAAATAGGAATATGTGTAGGTTGTCATAAACTATAGGATGTGGTACAATAAGACTATGAAACCTGAAGAATTACGACGACTATCTGACATACCAATATATTCATCTCCTTATGAGATAAAGGATGGAGATCCACATTTAGAACTATTACCTGGTGGATTTTCAGGAAGGGTTAGAGTTTTACGTGGTGGTATTTTAGACATATCGTCATACAATTATTTTCAAGAAGGAAGGGCTGATCAATATGCTTATGATCAAAAAGGAAGGGTTGAGACTTCCATATCTCAAAATGCTTTTGGAGATAGAACATATTCTTGGTTTTTATATAACTATAACGATGATTTAAGTTTGTTTAGTGTTCAAAAAAGAAGTGTTACTGTAGATGAATATGGAGAGTTATTAGATATTAATGTTTCTGAAGATCGATATGATCCTAATACCCAAGTTTTAACTAGGAAGGGTGTTGATAATGATGGAAGAATTTCTTTAGAAGAGCATCAATATGAAGATAGTCTACTTAAAAGTAAGGTTGTTTTTAAAGATCATGATGTCGGTACCATAGAGGAATATGAATATGTCTATGATGAAAAAGGTGTGATAGTAAAAAGATTTGTAAAAGATCAAGATGGAAATGTTATTGCTACAGATTTTTATGAATATAATGGAAACCTACCAATAAAAAGAGGTTCTAGTGTTTTAGATGGGATCAGTATCTATAAGTCTCATGCTATATTAAAAAGATTAAAGAAGGATAATACTAGGAAGAAAGATAGAAGGTTTGTTATATATGAGAATAGGGCAAGTGATCTATCAGCTATACTTGAGGGAACAAGATAATTAAATTTCATGGAAGAAGTTGAGGGAATAAAACAGGGTATCTCACATGAAGAATTCAAAGAAAGACTTTCAATGTTGTCTGATACATCACTGTATCCAGCTTTCAGAATAACTGATATATTCGAAGCAAGTTCATTTGAGTTTATCGATGATGATGAAAGATGTGAACACGTAGATGTTAGAAGGATAATTGGAGCCCCACATCTTGGGACTCCAAAATTCAAAAATTGGGGAGATATTCAAAACAGAGAATCTAGATTCGGAGAATCCAGATCTAGTGGGATAGGATCCAGAGGACTAGGTCCAAGATGGGAGGAGTATATGCATGAACTTACAAAACAGGTAGAGCATAGCGGAATTGAAAGTGTATCAATTTTTAGTGGACCTGTTTGTATTGATGAATTTCAAGGGATTTATTATGTGGATTTAGATGGAACAAGGAGAGTAGTTGTAGCAAAATTACTTGGAATTGATAAAATTCCAGCAACTGTAACAAAAATTATAACAAAACACGGAGTCGACCCTTGGAAATTTTCAAAAGCTTCAAGAAAGATAAAAAAGCTAAGCTATCTCTTCTAGTTTTTTATATAAAAACACCATAGATAGTATTGATATAGGGATTGTTATAAGAAGTCCTACAAGAAGTAAGAAGAACCCTACAATATTTAATATAGAAAGTATAAACAAAAAACCAAATATCTTCCATTTTTTTCTTTTTGTAATACGATAACTTTCTTTTATTGATTCTATTATTTGTTTATTTTGATCAATAATTATATATGCCCAGAAAGAAAGTGCAATGGAATATATTATTAATAATACAGAAAGTACTACTATAATAATAATAAATAATAAAAAGACAAGAGACCTTTGTAATGCAAAATGAACCATTAATGCTGAGGATCCCAAAATCAGGAGATATCCTATTATAAAACCTACTGCTAGTAAAATCCCCCCACCGACATAATTCCAAAATCTATTATCAAATTGTATATAACTTGTAAATTTGGAAAGTTCCAATTTTTCATTGTTATAAACCCTAAGTGCAATTAATACAGATAAATATCCAAAGGCAAAATCAAAAGCTATGAGTATTACAAGGAATATTATTCTTAATAAACCTGCACGTCCAGTCAGAAATTCCAATGCAGAATATACAACAATGAAAACAAGTGTAAATACAATATAAAAAACTAAATTTTGGAATGTTTTGTTCCACCCAAACGAAAATACTTCAGAGATTGAGAATGTTTTTTTACTTTGACTAGTTGATGAGTTATCAGCCATACTAGAACAATTGTACTCTTACTTTTTATTATTTCAATATATATAAATATAATGGCTCTATTTATATATTTTTGGTATTAACTTTTATTGTAGTAATTTTCTATCTCTTTTGATATTTTACTATATAAAAATCTACTAGCGTATTTTGTAGCATTCTTAGAGTAGTTACTATAATTTTTATTTATCTTACCTATTGCATCTAACATTTCTTTTTTATCAAGTGCTATAAGTAATCCATTAACCTTATCCTCTATAAGGTCTACTGCTGCATTATCTTTACTGTTAAAACATATTACTGGAAGTCCTAATGCTAGAGCTTCAATTGTTACTATAGAAAAACCTTCTCTTTCTGACAACATCATAAATATTTTTGATTTTTGTATATCTTTGAATACTTCATTATTATTCTCTATAAAACCAGTAAATTCTATATCAAGATTTTTTGCTTTGGTTTTTAGATTATTTATTTCTGGTCCATCTCCTATTATTACGGCTTTAAGCTTTATATTTTTCTCTTTTGAATACTTTACAAGATCTATTATTTTATCTATATTTTTGAAATCAAGAAGTCTTCCTGCATAACAAAGGTCATACTCTTTCTTCTTGTTTGGTATTGTTTTTATATCATCTCTAATACCATTGGGTATCACAACAATATCATCTTTTTTATATTTTTCTATTTCCTTTTTTGTATGTTCTGATATAGATATTATATTCACTGATAATTTCAATGCTAAATATTGGACAATGAATCCTATACTTCCAGAAAATAGTCCAGAATACTTTACCCAATATTTAAAACTCCACCATTCATGCCACACAGTAATAACTCTTGGGGCCAGACCCTTTGGTTTGCGGAATTTAAATAAAAGAGCAAGTCTGAGGGTAAAAATAGGGAAGTAGGGCATAGATTCAATTTCTATAACATCAAAGTTATTTTTTAGAAGATACGGAAATAACTTTATCGCAAATATAATAGGTTCTAGTGTTTTCCTAGTTCCGTCTGGTTTATATATATTAGAGTGTTTTGTTATAGCATGATAATAGATCTTATCTTTTACTATTGTATTATCTCCTTCCCAATCTTTCATACCCACAAGATGTATTTCGTATTCATCTTTTAGATATGTTGATATATTGTATATCCTCTGCTGTACTCCACCTATCTGGTATGGATATATAAAATCATATATAAAGAGGAGTTTCTTCATTAATGCAATTATACCTAAAAAATTTAGTTTTATAAACTTTCTGGATCTTGATCAAAATCAAAACCCTCTAATCTAGTGTTATTCATATTATTTTAATATTAAAATAATATAAGATATATTCTAAAACTTATGGCTTAAAATATGATAGATAAGATAACTACAGTAAAGCAAATACCAATTGACAGGTTTCCTAAAAATATTCTCATCATCCCTGATGGCAATGGAAGGTGGGCAAAAGAGCATGGAAAGAATGTAACTGTGGGTCACAGGGTTGCTGCAGAAAGAATAAGAGATATACTTGAGGATTTGAAGGATATAGATCAGATAGAAACTATTACACTTTGGGCATTCTCATCAGATAATTGGGTTAGAGATAAAAAGGAGATAAAAGGGATCATGTTGATTCTAGAATATATGATAACTAGATTAGAAAAAAGATTAATAGAGGAGAGGACAAGATTTATACATATAGGTAGAAAAGACAGAATACCAGAAAAACTACTCCATGTAATATCAATGGTAGAGGAACATACAAAGTCATTCAATGGAAGAATATTGTCCTTAGCTATAGATTTTGGAGGAGAAGATCAACTTATGAGGGTTATAGAGAAGGCAAGAAATTTAGATAGGAACATTGAAATTGATAAATCCACATTTTATGCTTTCAAGGATGGTGGTTCTTTGGTACCATCATCAGATTTAATAATACGTACATCTGGTGAAAGGAGAATATCTGACATAGGGTGGTTTAATGGTAAAGGTACAGAGTTGTATTTTGAACCTAAATATTTTCCAGATGTTAAAACCAATGATATACTTGATGCCATACTGGATTTTTCAAAAAGAGAGAGGAGAATGGGTGGACGAAAATAACAAGCTTATCAGACTCAGCTTTCTAAGCCTAGCTTTCTAATCTTCCTTTATATCGAGAACTCCAGTTATGTTTTTTATGGATCTTACAAGGAGATCTGGTTTTTTATATCCTTCTACAGTAAGTTTTACATGGCTTGTGTACTTGTCTTGCATCTTTATTTCCATATATTCTATTTTAAAATCCAGTCTTCGTATATAAGATATGATTCTTAACATTGTATTTCCTTGGTCTATAATTGTAAGAGTGTATTTATTTTTGGTCATTCTAGTCTTATTTCTCCTGTTGAAGCACCTGGTTCTATCATAGGGAAGACAGCTTCTTCTTTTAGAGTTTTAAATTCAATAATGTATGGACCAGGATATTGCCTTGCCCTTTTTATTGCTCCATCAACTTTGTCTTTTGTATCTACAGTTTCTCCTTTTATCCCAAATGCTTCTGCTAATTTAATAAAATCTGGATTTAAAAGTTCCACATGTGAGAGTTGTCCGTCAAAAAATAAATCTTGCCACTGACGTACCATTCCAAGATACCCGTTATTTATAATAGCTATTTTTACATTAATTTTCTCTTGTTTTATTACTGCAATCTCCTGCATTGTCATTTGTATTCCTCCATCTCCAACTATTATCCAACATTCTTTATCAATGCTTGCTACCTCGACACCAATACCTGCAGGAAGGGCAAATCCCATTGTTCCTGCACCACCAGATGTAAAGAAAGAATTAGGGGTTCTGGATTTATAGTATCGTGCTGCAATCATCTGATTTTGTCCTACATCTGCAACGATTAGAGCTTTACCCTCTGTAATTTCTGAAAGTCTCTTTACAACATATGAACATGTAAGTTCAGGATTTTTATCTTCTTTATTTATTACCTTTATATTTTCTTCCTCTTCCCATTCTTTTATTCTTAAAAACCATTCCTTTCTTTCTTTATGTTTAATATGGGGTTGTATCTTTTTGAAAAACTCTTTTAAATCAGAGTGTATACTTATATCTGGTTTAACATTCTTAGCAATCTCATTATCATTAATATCAACATGGATAATTTTAGCTGACCGAGCATATCCATCTAATCTCCCTGTTACTCTATCATCAAATCTCATGCCTAAGGCTATAATACAGTCAGCCTTTTCTGTTGCAATATTGGGAGCATAATTTCCATGCATCCCAAGCATACCTATGTATAGAGGATGGTATTCGTCTATTGAAGATAATCCATGCAAGGTACATGCTACAGGTATATTGCCAGTCTCTGCTAAATTGAGTAGGTCTTTATAAGTTTCTGATATTCTTATTCCATGACCTGCTAGTATCAGAGGGTTTTTGGAGTTATTAATAATTTCTGCTGCATCTTTAATGTCTGTATCATCAGGGTTCTTCTTTATATTCATGGGTATATGATACACGGTCTTTTTGTTCTTGATCTCACCTGATTGAGCATCTTTTGATATATCTATGAGTACTGGTCCAGGTCTTTGGGAAGTTGCTATTTTTATTGCCTCATATACGGCATCTTCTATAAGCTCTGGTTCTCTTATTAGAAAATTATATTTTGTTGTAACTGCAGTGATTCCCACGATGTCTGTTTCTTGGAAAGCATCAAGTCCTATAAGGTCTGAAAATACCTGTCCTGTTATAGCAAGAATAGGGACTGAATCCATCATTGCATCCACCAGTCCAGTGACCAAATTAGTAGCTCCTGGTCCTGAGGTTGCAAAACATACGCCAATAGTGTTTGTGTACCTTGCATATCCTTCAGCTGCATGTATAGCTCCTTGTTCGTGACGCACTAAAATATGTCTTAATTCTGGGGTTTTTGCAAGGGCGTCATATATGGGCATGATGGCTCCACCTGGATATCCAAAAATTGTGTTGATGTTATTTTTTACTAAACTGTGAAGTAAAACTTGAGCTCCAGTCATTGAAATTTTATTATAACATTAATTATATTAAATCTTAATAAGCTGAGTTAGATCACAACAAGGCTAACGAAGTTACTTTCGTTAGATCTTTGGACATAGGTCCTTGGATCTAGATCCTTAAAAGAGAATATAGATAAGAGATTAAAGTATCTCTGGTAAGCCTACTTTTGATCTAACCAAGAACCTTCGGTTAATGTACCTATTTGATCTAATACATAAGATATTGCGCTTTATTAACTATTATTCAGAGACCACCTTATAGTTTGCCTGTTATTTTTTTTGAATCCGTTTTTATTTTCAAATGTTATATTAAAACCCTTTAAATTTATGTCTTTTATATAATAGTTAGAATCACTTTGCACCACAGTCAAGGCTATACCTGATGGAATGTTTGTCATATGTATACCAAAATCTACCCACATGGTATATATTTTTTCTTTTATAGGGAGGGTTATATCTATTAACCCTGAGTTAGCAATACTTTCACTACTTATTGGTTCTAAAAATTTAAAAGAATAGTTATTAATAAAAATATCTAGACTTTGGATGTCTAGAAAATCTGTAGAATATACTGTATTTTGAAGTATATTATCTTTACCCCTAGTTTTTATCAAATTTTGTATTTTATCATATATTATTGTAATTAAAACTTTATCAATGTTTTCTAGACTTGGTGATACATATTTATTAAGATTCATAAATTCATTAATTTTCATTTCTTTTTCTTTGAAATGATTCATTAGACTTGCTAGTCTAACAAATTCTCTTTCTAATATTTGAGTTTCGATTTTAAAATATTTATTATCTTGGTTTTGATAGTCATAAAAAGTAAAGGAGTATATCCTATAAGAACCATTTATACTTTTAGTGATATCTCTAATTTGTAGATAGTCTATATTTATTACAGAGTAATTTTGTCTTAATAGTTGATATTTAGTTTTAAAGTCTTTGATGAATGATTCAACATATTTTTTGTCTGCAAATAAACTTTCTATGTCTACTTTTAAATCATTGTTCTTAATTTCTAATATTTTACTGTCTAGGAAAGAAAAGATATCTTTTGTGGTTATATTGTAAATATTAAGTATAAAAATAGAAGGTTTGATACCACGTTCCATATACCATATTAGATCATAAAAATCTCTACCTTTTATTCTTACTCCAGTTTTTCCAACTTCAAAATTTCTATTTTTACAGGCAATCATTTTAGATGCCATGAGTCCTTCATCTTTTAACCTTTTGATTACTATAGAACGATTATTTTTACTTATTATACTAGGAGTTATAATTTCTAAAGTTTCTTTGTTGGTTAATTTTTGGATTGCACTATCTAGAGTATATTCGATTTTTACTTTTAGCACATTCCTGTCAGCTATATTATTTACAAATCCCAGTTTTTTAAGAATATCTGGAAATTTTATCTCTATTCTTTGGGTGTTAGATTTTTGAGATTTTTCAATAATTTCAAATGCAAATCCCAAATTTTCCTCACGCAAGGTTTTTTCAAGAAATATTTTTAGAGTATTAGCCAATGTATTCTTTTTAGATATAAAATCCAAATCCTCTGATAATCTTGGAAAATCATCACCAAAGCATAAAGCCAGACAAGTTCCTCCTATAAAAATAAAATCAAAAGTGTCGTTTCTAAATATTTTTTCAAGAATTAAGACATGTAGATAGTTTTTGAGGTTTTTTTCTAGTATATCAGTAGAAATATTTTGTTTTTTTAAGTTTGATATAAATAGTTTAATTTTTTCAATTTCCATATTTTTCTTTGAATGTAATTAAAAGTTGTGATATTTTTTTCATTTTTTCTAATTTTAATTTAACGCAAATTGCATACAGTTTATCTAAATCTTTTGTTGTTATATTTTCCCAATTAAAACGTAAAGAATCTATATAGTCTAAAGAATCAGGAAATTTATTTTGTCTAAAGTAAAAATAATCAAAAAGTGCTTTATACAAAGGTGCATAAGATATATAAAATCCATCCTTTTGATATACTCTTATGTCTCTAAAGAGAGTGGGAGTTATATTCCTGTATGTAAACGTGTTAAGGTCATTAGATATGGATTGTGTCGTTTTTAGTGTTATTGAAACTATTCCATAGGTATGTTCTGTAAAAACGTTGTACTTTTTTAATATATAGCTCTCAGATAAATAAGATGGGGCAATTAGGTGATTTGCAATAAATTCTATATAGGAGTCATTATTTCTATGAGATTCCAAGTATTCATTTGTTGTATATATGCCTCTTTTGAGCTTTACTATAGATTTATTCTTTATTAGTCTTGATATATACACATTTAGATGATTTTTGTCATAATACAAGGCCATAAGGTCTGACCTAGAGAAATAGGTCATATCTTTAATTTTATCTAGAATATCCATGTTAACTTGTTTGAGATAATATACAATATATGTATATTATCTCAAACAGCTTTATATGTCAATAGGAAAATGCTCAAGCTTTTTGATGAGACAGTATAGTTAAACAAAAAACACCTTGCAGAGCTTTTAGATAAAGATGTAAATACTATTGGTGAGTACATTCTAAATATTTATGCAGAAGCAGAATTAGAAGAGCCATCAACTACCCGGAGATTCAAGGTAGTTCAAATAGAGGAAAATAGATTTATTGGGAGAAACCTTATTTATTATAATCTGGATGTGGTTATCTCTGTAGGATATAGAATTAGACCTTTTAAAGCTATGTAATTAAAGTGTCTTTGTTATTTTTTAAGCTCTATTATCTTTGAAAAGAATCCAGTAAATATTGTCTGGATTGACAGTATAAATAGAGTTAATCCTAATATTAGATGTCCTGATTCAAGTAATGCTCCAAAGTGATTCTCTCTCCATTTTATATATGTATATATAAATAACAATAAACTTACAAAGAATATAAGCAGTCCAAAAGATAATATTTTCTCAAGTGTTAGTCTTTTTACAAATCTGGTGATCCAGTCTGGTTTTGTGAATTCTTCTGTGGAGGAGTATTGTTTTGTTAAAAGTCCAAAGATCAATATGTTATATCCTGCGATTGTTAACATTGCTGCAATGTATAGAACATGATAGTGAAGAACCCTTCCAAATATTTCAAATTGGCCTGGAGAGAGAAGTATAAAGATTAATATTCCAAACAGGAATATAAGGAGTCCTGGATATATAAACATATAATTTGTTCCTTGGGTTAACATGAAAGATAGATGTCTCCATCCATCTTTGAATGTATGTAATTTTGCCTCTGATCCACGTCTTGGATATAGGGTGATTGGAACTTCTGCAATTTTTAATTTTAATTTTGATGCTTTTATTATCATTTCAGATGCAAACTCCATCCCTGTTGTCTGTAGGTTTAATCTCTTATATGATTCTTTGGTAATTCCTCTCATTCCACATTGAGAATCTGAAATTCTGATGTTATAAAAATGATTTAGTATGAATGTTAACACAGGAACTCCAATTTTGTGAGATAGTGGGGTAGCCCCTTTTTCTATTTTTCCTTTTTTATGTCTGTCACCTATTACAAAGTCATTTCCATCGTTTAGTTTTTTGTAGAATTTAGGAATTTCTGAAAAATCATATGTATCATCCCCATCTCCCATTATCATGTATTTACCATGAGCATATTCAAATCCTTTCTTAAGGGCATTGCCATATCCTTTTTCTTTTACTCTTATAACCAAAGCACCAGCTCTTTTTGCAATCTCTCTGGATTTATCTACGGACCCATTGTCAGACACAATTACCTCTCCTTTGATTTTAAGACTTTTAATTGATTTTAATGCCTTTTTTATACAGACATCTATTGTTTGTTCTTCATTGAGGCAGGGTATTATTACAGATAATTCCATATTACTTTATATAATACGCGATTATAGCATTTATTGAATAGTTAAGACTACAGTTTGGTTATTACTTGTATTTTCAAATATAAACTGACCTCCGTCTATATGAGATATCGCATAAGGTGTATTTTCTTGTATAGTTTTTGTATTTGTAGTAAATGGTGGAGCTAATCTTACTACAACATCAACATTTCCAGTTTTTGGATTAGTATCTACTTCAAGGTTGGATGTATATATTGGAACTTCCGTACTTGTTATTGCACTAACTGTTTTCTCACCTTTTTGTTGAAAGAAATTTGCATCAGAACTACCTTTTGGAAGTTGTACTACTAGTGTTGGAGCATTAGGGTTTGCGGTATTTGGTATAACTACAGCTTCTCCAGGTTTTAACCCAGTATTTAATACTTGTTGATAAGATACTCTCTCAAATGTGTTTGGTTTAGGTTGTTGTACTGTTTCTGCAACTACACCAGCTGCTATAAGGCCTGCAAGTCCTAACATTATTAGTTTTGTTGTACTTGTTTTTTGTGGGTTAGATTTTTTTCTTCTGTTATAAGAAGTACTATCTGTTCTGGAATTATAGTCATGTCTTCTTGGAGTATCCCTATGTGAAGCTGGGGGATTATTCCTCCTATCAAAACCATAAAGTTTTTCAAGAGCTCTTGCTGATTCTATAGGATCTTTTTCTTCGTTACTCATAAAAGTATGTAAATAATATTAATAAAAATATTATTACATAACTCATAGTTTTTGTCAACAAGTTATTAAATTTAGGTAGAAAATGTTGATTTTGTAGTATAAATCCATTATATGTATTTAAAAATATAATTATATATTTATACCCATAGGTTTATATCAAAGTGTAGGTTGGTTGACATTCATAACTACAATGTATATACTGTGTAGTATGGATACAGTTATCAGTGTTAGAGTAAACAAGGGGGTTAAAGAGTATGCAAAAGAAGTTGCTACATCTTGTGGGCTTACTCTTAGCGCTGTTATAAATTCTTATTTAATACAAATTGCAGCAACTAGGCGTATCGAAATTTACTCTCCAGAACCTATGACCCAGAAACTTTCAAAGCTTATAGGGGAGGTGGAGAAAGAGTTAAAAGGTGGTAAAATTAGCAAGAAATTTGATAATGTTGATGATTTTATTGATGATTTAAGAAAATAGCTATTCATGCAAATCCAGTATCTCCCTAAGTTTAAAAAACAATTCCAAAAATTACCTTTTAAAATTCAGAATCAATTTAGAGATAGGTTGAAGATTTTACTTAAAGATCCAACAGATGCGAGGTTAAGGGTTCATCCACTACAAGGTAGTTATAAAGGATACTGGAGCATGAATGTTAATGGAGATATTAGGGCCTTATATATACTACAAGGAGAAACACTAATAATTTTTGCACTTATCGGCTCTCATAGTCAACTTTATGGGTAATTAAAATAGATTTGGTTGACTGGTATTTTAGAAGTGATGAGTGTAGTAAAAGTTATAAAGACTACTATCCTTGATTTATGGTTACAGTTATTGTATCCCCATTTGGATTTTGAAAACTAATACTTTTAAGTGGAGTTGGAGTTTTGTATTGCGTGATAACTTCAGTATCTTTTGTTTTTGGGTTAGTAATTACCGTTGGTTTTTTAAGTTGTACGGATTTGCCATTAGATGCAATACCTTCGCCTGTTTTAAAGTTCTCTTCTTTAAAGAAATTAGATGAAGGACTTTGGTTTGCAAAATCCATTACTACATTTAGAGTATTTGATCCTGTGGTTGATTGTCTGATTGATATTTCTCCAGGTTTTAGCGTTTCTGTATATGGTACTCTAGTAAGAGTGTCAGTAATAGAGGTGTGTGAAAGTTCTATGACACCAATAGATCCCATAATCACTCCTGCAATAATGGCATTTCTTTTAATTTTTTGTCTTTTTAACTTTCGTGATTGTAGTTCTAGAATATTGTCAGACTCTTCAATATCAGCAATCTTTTCTGATACTTGTTCTTTTAGAGTTGTAGCAGGGCTAAAAAGTGACACTAAATCATTGCCAGATAATCTTTCTTCACTCATAAGAAACTAAATATAATGTTAACAATAATATTATTACATGACTTATAGTTTTTGTCAATGAGTTATTTAATTTGATTGTAAATACTGTATTGATATTCAGGGTTTACAGACTAGTGTAAGATTGATTTTGACACTTATTGGCTATTGTAATGAACTTTATGGGGATCAAAATATCCTGTCTATCTTTTTTCTTAACCCTATTATGAGTAGTAAAATCAGTATTCCAATTGAAGATAATACAATTGCAATATTTACACTTTGTGGTTTGTACACAAGATCTATTTTATTCACTCCTTTTTTTATATACACTCCATCAAAGATTCCATTGGATCTATATATTGGTGTACTTTTTGAGTTGTTATATAATTTAAATCCAGGATAAAAAAGCTCATTTATTATAATAAAAGAATTTTTATTCTTTGTTTTAGCGGTAAATGACATGGAGTTTCCAAAAACCTTATAATTCGTAATTTGTACATTTGAGTTATTTATAAGATTTTTAGAAGGTGCATTTGTTATTGCTGTTTTTGGTATATTAATACTCTTCATGTCTTTTAATTGAGTATTTTCTGATGTTCCCTTTTTAAATATTACATTTTTTGGAGCATAAACAATAGGTACTGGATTCTTTAATTCCAATACTTTAAATGGAGGAGAGTATGTTGAAAAAAGATTTTTTTGTAAGGCTAAATTTTTAAATCTTTTGTATTCTGGGTTACCACTTATATATTTTGTTATTAAATTTTCTAGATTCTTTTTATTTTTTATATTTATATGGTTATCTTGTATTATCGAAGATACATTAACACCAAGGTTATATAGAATTTCTAGGTTTACCTTTGATAGGATATGTTCCTTTTTAAGATATGATGTTGCTAAATTATAAAATTCTGTCTGGTGAGGATTTTTTATTTGTATTGTGTTTTTAAGATTGGTGTCATTTTTGACAATTACATATTTTACAGATGCTGTTTCTAGCCATTTTATACTCTTATTTGTTATATTATTTGGGAAAAAGAAGATTATGAGCTCATTTTTTCCTATGTTCTGATTATATTTTATATAGCTATTTGGAGTTACAGGATCATATGATGCATATTCATTAAACCCTGATAAATCATTGGTCTCTGGTGCCATGTACATTTTAGTTGGTAGAACTCTATACTCTGGGCTATTTTTAAAAAGTTTAATATAACTGTTTTGTGGTGATAAATATTTTTGATTGCCAACATTTATATATGTCCAGTAATTTTCAAAATATGTAAACAGAGGAAAAAGGGAAAATATACCTATTAGAATAATAACAAATAGGGCCGTATGAGACTCTCTTTTAATTACTTTTAGAATATGTATAACAAAGGTTGAAAGTACAATCATTAGAATAAACAAAAGCCCCTCATGTAATATTGATGTGGTTGCAGATGTCCCTATATAGAGGAGCCTTATTTTAGAAAAAGAGTACAGTATTAGAAGATCAAGGAAAGCAATAATTATGCTGAATACAAAGGTGTATTCTAAAAGTTTTGAATATTCTTTGTTTTTTATTAGGTAGTATATAGAATCGAGTCCTATAAATATTAAAATCCCATATAAAATAGGAATTACTCCATCTATTCTATGATGAAGTGTATCTGATAGGTATGGAAGTTTAAATATAAGATTAAAGATTGGTGCATCTATTAATATGCCTACTATTATAAATATAAGTCCTAATATAAAAAAAGCTTTTATCCTTGTTTCCTTTCTTGTAAATGCAAATATTCCAATAAAAAATGCTGGTAATCCTATAAAAAAGGATGTCTCATTAAAGTTTGAAGCAATCAACCCTAAAGCCCCAGGTATATTTACTGATTGTGGAGGACCAAATATACCAGGATATATAAATTTTAGTAAATATACTGGATCAATAGCATCATATATCTTTGAGGATGCTCCAGATCTGGCTACATAATAATAAGAGCGTAGTAGATCTACTATTGCAGGATAAGTTTGTATTGCTGATATTAAAAATCCTAAGAATGCTGAGAAAAATAGATAGAACAAGATCTTTCCTTGTATTTTATGTTCCCTTGGACCTAGATCCCTTATTTGTATAAAAATAAGATAAAGGATAACAGGAACTAGTAATATGAGTGACAATTCTATAGTTCCTGCCAGTAATTCCATAGCACAAATCAAGGATCCGAAAATTATAATTTTAGACGGAGATAGTTCATCTTTTGAAGAATATGATTTTTCAATAAGCCAGAATATATATGGAAGCATTATGATGGCGGATGATAATGGCCAATAAAGCCATAAAGATATAAATCCATTAAAAGCAAGGATCAGTGATCCGATTATTCTTACAGATGATTTTTTAGTATATAGTGATGAAAGTAAATATCCTCCAAATGCAACAATCAGAATTTTCAAAAATACCTCTATCTGTAATGCTACTGCTACACTTGTTAGAAAGAAGAAAGGAAAAATGAGAGGATAAAATGCCTGGGATTGATCATTCCCTAGAAGTGGGAATCCTGCAAGGTTATTAAATTGCCACAATGGTAGTTTGAAATTTTTAAAATCATTTGATACCTCATATGCCCAAGGAAAGGTATTAAATAATACATCCTCATAATTTATTGTTTTAATATTTACTGAACTTGTGACATTATGATAGAGAGGCATTATTTTGTATGCATATTTTGGAAACATCACTTTTGAAAACAAAACAGGGTAGAAAAATAACAATATGACTGCAAATATTATTATAAGATCTCTAAAAACTATTTTATTAAACCTATTCATAAATTGAATTATACAATAGATTCTGCATGATATTTATTAGGATATAGAGAGAGGTAACCTTAATAGGAAGGTGATTCTGTATTTATCTTTACTTTTAATTTTAATTATTACTATTGTTGTATTTTCTTTACATTTGTATTACAATATACGGTATGATAATAAGTAGAAAGTTAAGTTCAAAAAACCAAGTAACTATACCATCGCAAGTACGGAAGAAGTTAAAGATAAAAAATGGAGGACAAATAGTCTTTATAGTTGACAATGATTCAGTGATAATGAAGAAAGAAATAAAAGATGTAAATTCATACATGAGTGGTTTAGGGAAGGAAATTTGGAGAGACTCTGAAAAATATATAGATAGTACAAGAAATGAGTGGGAAGAAAAAGTATAATTTAGACTTTATAAGTAAAGATTCTGTAATTGCTATTGATACAATGGTTTTTATCTATAAATTTAGTGAAGATAATAAGTATTTTGATCTAGTTACTGAAATTTTCCAAGCATTAATTGCAAAATCAACGCCTTTTATAAGTTCAATAGTTACATATATGGAGGTTCTTTCACATCCACTTTTAAAAGATAATGATAATCTAGGGAACCAATATAAGATAGTCTTCAAAGCATTAGATAATTTTAGGTTTATTCATACTTCTCAAGATATTGCAGATGAAGCATCCTTTTTAAGACGCCAATATGGTCTAAGACTTCCAGATGCACTGCAAGTTGCTACTGCCAAGGTAAATAATTGTTCTTTGTTAATAACCAATGATAAGTTTTTAAAAAAGGTTGATAAATATATGAAAATAACTCTTTTAGAAGATTATTTGTAATATCTATGGATTGTTCCCACTTTTGGTTAGAAAAAAATAATACTTTAGTAGATAAAGCATATTATTTGGTACAATATCTTATTATGGGATCAACATGAAGACTATTAATGCAAAACAAGCTAGAGAAAATTTCCCTGATCTTCTAGATTCTGTTTATTATGGGAATGAATCAATTACTATAGAAAAGCAAGGTAGACCATTTGTTGTTATAATTAGTCCGGATGATTATAAATATTACAAGAGTATTACCAAGGACATACTATTTAACATTATTAGTGAAATGCAGAAACTAAATAAACGATATAGTGAAGATGAAGTATATAACGATGTAAAGGATGAGGTTTTAAAATTAAGAAAAAATTAGTAGTAATTAGGAAAAAGTTATTATTGATATAGATACAATATTATAAGAATATCAAAATGTTCTTTCTTCAGAAAAGATAAACATTGCTATTTAATAGATAATTATTTATTAAAGATACTATCTAGGCATGGAAGTGCGAATTTTCACATTACATAATAGTACTAAATTGGAAAGTGACACTTTACATTTTAATAGTAATATGATTAAAGAATCTAAATTTGTATTTTTAAATATTGCTTTTATTCTTAGCATTATTTTATATATTCTATAATTGCTGTTGACACAATGGTCTTCATACAATTATATTGAAAAATGCACTACATTTATGGCATATATTTATTATGGATGATAGAAGTTTTAAAAAGACAGCTAATATACGAGTAAGGATTCAAAAGCCTTTAAAGGATATAGTAGAGGGGGTATTGTCTGAATTAGGAGTAACAATTTCTTAAGCGATCATAATATTTTTTAAACAAATAGTGGATAAAAATGGTATACCATTTAATTTATCCTTATCATATGACCCAGTTCCTCTATTCGATGAAGAGATAAAGAGTATGAAAGAAAGCAAAGCGGAGAAAGGTATTATTGTGGATACAAAAAATGAAGGTGAGTTAGAAAGATATTTGAATAAAATCGTAAAATAAGGATCTTGATCCGGGGATCTTGATCCGGGGATCTTAATCCAATCTATGTAGTTTCACATTTCTATTACCTGTTCTTTTAGATAAAAATACACTATGATTTAATCTATATGATTAGAGAATCTAAACTCGTATTTTTAAATATTGCTTTTCTTCTTAGCATAATTTTGTATATTCTATTATTTTTTGGTATATCTTCGTCTTTGATATACTTTCTCATTTTTATAATTATATGTTTATTCATATACATGGAAGATGGGAGCGTAAAAGATAGAATATCAATGTTTATAAAATCATATATAGAGAGTATATATAAATATACAGGAGTAACACTTATACCAATAATCTTTTTTATAGCATACTCAATACGCCCTCTTTATTTTCTTCTATATATTTTATCTTTAATACTTTTAATTATTTTTCTAGTTTTATCTTTCTTCCGCTCTAGAGTAGTAGGAGGTTACAGTATAAGGTTGGGTAGTATAAAAAGAGAAAGTGAGGAAGAATTTTTTTTAAGATTGTCCATGTATGAACCTTTTTCTATGCAACTTGAGAGGTCGAATGAAGAGGTTTTTAGTAGTATTAAAGTTTCAAAATCAAAACATCAATTTGTTATAGATCTGTTGAAATCATTTTATCCTGGTATAAATTTTCTTGAAGATAAAAAATTAAAAAAACATTTCAGAGTGAAAAGTAGGATGTTAGTTGATACTAGTAGGGAGAGTTTTAGTAAAATTATCCCTATACTCTATGAAGAAAAAGATTTTAGAATAAGTTTTAATGTAATTAATCCTCTTATGTTATCAAAAGCATCTTTTGGATACCTTGAAATTGAATCAGATGATGAAATCTTAATTGAGAGGATAAGGTCAATATATAAAATAGGTATCCCACATTTCATTATCCAAAATAAAGATATCGGCAATGTGATGAATTTTATTAAAGAAGAAGGGTATAAAAAAGATATAGAGAAAGAAACGATATCAATAATGCCAGATCAGTCTTTCTTTAAACCTCATGGGTCTATGCTTGGATATTTTAAAGATGTATCCAAGAATATGAACCGTGAAGTATATATATCTGATGAAATGAGATTGAATCACTCATATACTATTGGAAAGACAGGAGTTGGAAAATCTACTTTTCTTGTAAATTTAATACTTCAGGATATATATAAAAGACATGCAGTTATAGTTTTAGATCCTCATGATCTTGTTGATAGGATATTTAAGTTTTATCCAAACGATAAGAAGGGTGATCTATATTTAATTGATTTTAAAAATCTAAAATATTCTTTCAATCCTCTTTTGAATTTAAACAATATGGATATATCTTTGCTTGTTGATAGTCTTGTTTCTGTATTTCATAATTTATATAAAGATTTCTGGGGACCTCAAAGTGAAGATATTCTGCGTAGATCCTTATATGCATTAACTCTATATAACGAGAGTAATAAACATGGAGAGTTGGTGAACTCCAATTACTCTATATGTGATATAGAAGAGTTTTTAACGGATGAACATTTTAGGTTACAAGTCTTACAGCATATTGAAGATGTAGAAGTTAAATATTATTTTGATACCATATATAAAAGCTGGGACCAACGATCAAGGAATGAGAAGATAGCTCCAATTTTAAATAAAATAGGAAGAATAAAATCAGATAAGATACTCAGGGAATTTTTATCAGGACCAAACGAACAATTAAATTTTAAAAAATCAATGTTGCAAGAGAAGGTTATATTATTTGATCTTAAAAAAAGTGTAATAGGTGATGAGAACTCAAAATTCTTAGGATCATTGCTTGTATCACAAATACAAAATGAGATTATTATAAAAAATGGAGGGCCGGAGGTATATTTATATATTGATGAGTTTCATAACTTCATATCAGATAGTTTTCTATTTCTTTTTTCGGAGAGTAGAAAATTTAAGGTTTCTATTAATATATCTAATCAATATTTAACACAAATACCAAAATCTATAGCAGATGCAATAATAGAGAATTCTGGAATATTTTATATATTTAAACAAGGGGAAAAATCAAAAATAAAATTATCTAAATATTTTAATTTTGAGATAGAAGATATTCCCAAATATTGCCTATATGTGAAAATCCTGGATAATAATATTTTTACAATATCAGCTAATGGAGAATATCAATAATAGTGATCTTTCAAGGATACTTGATCTTATAGATAGTCACCCATTTCTATCTTCACAAAATATATCTGATTATTTTAATATTGATTTGAGAAAGGTGAGAAGGGTAGTATATATACTTTATAAAGACAACCTTTTGGATTTTATAACTAAACCAATATTTTTTGTAAATAGTAATGTAAGGTATTTTTATACTACAAAAAAAGGCCATTCGATTGTAGGATCCAGTGGATCAAGATCCAGCGGATCAAAATCCAGCGGATCAAAATCCCAGGAATCTGGTTCCAAGGATAGGTATATAAAAGCTGACAAGGATATTATACAACTGTATCTTAATCATAATGTAGAAGCTAACAATTTCTTCCTTAGATTAAAAAAATATTCCATTGATAATAATTTGGAGTTTGAAGATTGGGTGTCAGATTTGAATTTGATATTTAAATTTAAATATAACAATAGGTCCTATACTTTAAAACCAGATGGTTTTTGTATACTTGGTCGGGATAATATATTTTTAGAACTTGATATGGCAACAGAGAGTTCTTTTCGTATATTTGAAAAAATAGATAATTATTCTTCTTTTTACTTGTCCTATGAGTATCTGAGATATTTCAAGAAAAATCCTTTTGTTATATTTCTAACTCCAGATTTGTATAGAGAGAAATTTTTAAGAGATAAAGTTTCGTACTTTATGAATACAAAAAAATACAAAAATGAATTAAATTTCTTTAAATTTATCAATTTTAAAGATTTTCATAGGGATCCGTCTATAGTATTATAATATCAGGTCAATTTGTGGTAAAATATCAATTTATTATGCAAGAATCATTGTATCTAGAACAAGAAGAACCCGTAGAGGAAGAGCCCTCTTTGAGATTCTTTCATTATCAAGGTTTAGAGGAGGGTGCTTTAGAGTATCAAGAAGCTTTGGATATAGAAAGTATGATACAAGGAGGTATGAATAATATACTGATGTTTCAAAAATATATGGACAGAATGATTAATCTTTCAGATACTGAAAAATACAGAAATATCAAGAGAATACAAGATTTAAAAAGATATAAAGGTGTAGCTTCATCATATAAGGACTTTTTTGTTCTTATACAAGGATATTTTGGGGATTATCCTACTGATTATTTAAGAAGTAGGATAGACAGAGATTATAAGAGAAAGAATGATTCATTTCGAAATTCTTTGTATTTTGCTACTCTAAACCCAGGAGATAAAGTTTTTACACATAGGTTTGAAGTAGAGGCACACACCTCTTTTCTACGTGATGGATATGTAAAAATGGCACCTGCAAGACTAAGACTAAGGATGGCAAGAATACAGAAAGAGGGAGATCATTTTAAGAATATTGATTTTTCAGGTATAAGGATGGATGTATTAACTATAGCAGACAGACATGTCCTAGTATATGATCTTGAACATGATTATGGTGACTCTGTAGATAACAATGTGGGAAAAATTATCTCTTGTGTAGCAGATATCCTAATAGCTCATTATCGTAAAAAGATTACAGTTGATGTTTCTGATTTTATTACAGGTATTTTTCAATCACTAATTGATATAGCTGAAGAAAATACTGGATTGAAATTCAGTGAACGTCCTATTCTTATATTGAATTATATAAAATATAATAGTAAATATCACATAGAAACAAATAAAAGATACCCACTACAATCTGACTCCTCATTTAGAATATTGTTCCAGCATATGGATGATGTTGAACGTAGAATTATTGATGAACAGAAAAGGTTACATATTGAAGAAAAAAAGACTAAAATAAAAAGACATCTTAGATCAACTAGGCCTAGATGGGATGATGATGAGTAATTATGCAAGATAAAGATATAAAAGTTTACACAATATCAAAATCAAGGAAGTTATATTCATCCTATGGCATGGGTGGATGTTTTTCTTGTTTCATATTTTCTCTACTTGTTCTGTTTATATTTATATTAGGCATAATATCGTTCATACATATTTTGTTTAGTTTATAAAAAACAGCTACAAATAAAAATTGTATGACATAAGTATTTGACATTTTGTTATATTTATTGTAATATATTTACATGGATGTTCAAACTATTAGTACAAGGGATATTATTAGAGATTACAGTAGAATCTTTGAGAAGATAAAGAAAACAAATAAACCTATGGTAGTATATAAACAAAAGGTTCCTCAGGTTGCAGTTATCAGTTTAACTGATTTAGATAGGTTAATAAATATTAGAAGTGGTAATAGCGTAGTAAATGCATTAAGATTTGCTAAAGAAACTAGAGAGTTACTTAAGGATGAAAATCTTCCTTCTGATTTATCTTTGAATCATGATAAATATTTTCTTGATAAAGAAGGTTAATGAATGTGGATATTATTGTTGCGGACTCAGATTATGTTATTGCGTTAATGAATAGTGAAGATATTCATTCAAATAAGGTTTTTACTCTTCTAAATAAATTATCAAATGAGAATATTAAAATTATATATCCAGTAACTGTATTGTCAGAGTCTGTATCTACCATACAGAGAAAAATTGGTAATAGAAAATTAGCCTTAGATATTCTATATTTAGTTACAAAAGAAGATTTTATTGTAGAAACTGTTGATTCTAAAATTTTTAATGAAGCAATAAAATTTTTTAAATTGAATACAAGTAAACAAAATACGATTTTTGATGCAATAGTGGCTGCAACAGCTTTAAAATATAATGCTAAAGCTATATTTTCTTTTGATAAGTGGTATAAGAAATTAGGATTTAAACTTGTGCAAGATATATATTGATATATAATGATGATGTTTGGGAATGTGTAATTGCAAATAATTTTTGCAATTTTTAAATTTTTACTGTAACATAGGCAGGTTAAGTATAATAATTATGAAAAGAAAAGCAGCAAGACTAATACTAAAAAGAAAAGCTAAGGAACAAAGAATTAGAATAAGAGAGCAAAAAAAAGCTAGAGCTCTGAAGGCTAAAGAGTAATTCTTAAAAAATGCCCCATTTTAAAAGATACTGTATATATCCTTTGTATAGGAGAAATTTTCTTTTGGATCTAGATCCTTTGATTCCCAATTTTTTTGTACTTGCTCCATAAAGATGTATAACTTTTGCAGTACTAAGATAATAGGTTTTAATATTATTTTTCTGCATTTTTTTAAAAAAATCTACATCATTAAAGTATAGAGGAAATCTCTCATCAAATAATCCATACCTTGCTATGACGTTTCTTCTTACAAGTATACAAGTAGCCTGTGGTTGATCAACATCTCTTGAATCTCTATGATCCCAATTTTTAAGTTTATAATCATTAAATAGAATGTTATAAAGGGAGGGAAATTTTCTGCATGATTTTTGTATACTCAAATCTTTGTTTATAAGTTGAGGTGCTACTATCTCGTAATCTTTGTTTTTATCTAAAAATTCCACAAGAGTTTCTATAGCGTTGTCTATAATTTCTGTATCAGAACCAAGAAGCATAATATATTCTCCTCGTGCTTTCATGACTCCTTGGTTACAGGCTTTTGCAAAGTACAAATTTTCACTATTATTGATAAGTCTTAAATATGGATTCTCTATATCATAGGGTTTGAAATCGGAGCTATTATCTATTAGTATTATCTCATACAAAAAAGGTAGTTCTTTTATACTTTTTACTAAATTTATGACTAGATCTTTTGTATTCCAATTCACTATTATTATGGAGAGTTTTATCTTCATTAGTTATACTTTTCTTTTATTTTTCTTAGGGATACTAGGTATTCGAATATATCAGAGAATGTAAGTTTTGAAACTCCAAATTTACGATCTTTGAACTTTATTGGTATCTCTTTTACCCTGCGGTTTTTTGTATAGAAAAAATATAGTATTTCAACCTGGAATAAATATCCATTTGACCTAATATTTTTTATGAATTTTTGAGGAAGTATCTCTGATTTTATAATTTTAAACCCAGATGTGCTGTCATGGTATGGCATTCTTAACATAATTTTTGTAAATAAATTTCCAAATTTTGAATTCATACGCCTTATAGGTCCCCATCCTTCGTCGATAGAACCACCTTTTATATACCTTGATCCAATTACTATGTCATATTTATCTTTATATTTTACAAGTTCTGGGATATATTTTGGATCATGAGATAAGTCTGCATCCATTTGTATTATATATTTTGCATTCATTTTGAAGATAGCGTATAAAAATCCCCTTCTATATGCGTCACCCAGACCTTTTTTTTGTCCTTTTATAAGATATATTCTTTTATTCTTTTTTTGCAATGACTCTATGTATTCTCCTGTCTTATCAGGCGAATTGTCATCAACAAACAGGATTTTTATACCGGGTGCAAATTTAAATATTCTTTTTACCAAATCTGGAATATTCAATCTTTCATTATATGTAGGAATTATTATAACTATATCTTTGTAATTTTTAGAGCTAGCCTTAGAACTAACTTTTTTAGATTCTTTCATTTGATGATTATACCAAAAAATACTAAAAAATTGCATTTTGATCTTAGATATCTTAGGATGGATTAAACATTATGAACCCAAAGGATTTTTATAAACAAATTGAAGAGATTGTAAAAAGTGGAAAATTTCCTCTAACTATTGAATCTGGACAGGGCCCATATTTAACAATCAACGGTGATAAAAAATTAAATTTCTGTTCTAATAATTACTTAGGATTTGCTTCGAATAAAGATATAAAGAAAGCTGCAATAGATGCTATCAATACTTATGGAGTAGGTACTGCATCTGTAAGATCATTGTCTGGCACAAATACATTGCATTTAGAGCTTGAGGGGAAACTTGCACAATTTAAAAAAGCAGAAGCTGCAATTGTTTTGACTGGTGGTTATATGGCTAATCTTTGTGCTATTCAGACAATCCTTGATAAAGATGATGTTGTGGTTTCAGACGAACTTAACCATGCATCTATAATAGATGCAGTAAGACTATCCCAAGTACAGAATAAATTTGTTTATGAACATAAAGATATGCAGGATCTGAGGTTGAAACTAAAAGAAGCAACTTTGATAAAAAAGATAAAAAAAGAAAATGGGGAATATAAGAAGGGTCTAGACCCAAAAATTTTAATAATTACAGATGGGGTTTTCTCTATGGATGGAGATCTAGCTCCATTGCCTGAAATAGTGCTGTGTGCAAAAGAATATGGGGCATTAGTGATGGTTGATGATGCTCATGGAGAAGGAGTTATTGGAGGTCATGGAAGAGGAATAGTTGACCATTTTAAACTTCACTCTCAAGTTGATATAGAAGTGGGAACCTTATCTAAAGCGTTTGGAGTGATAGGTGGTTTTATAACAGGAAGAAAAGTTCTAATAGATTTTTATAGGCAAAAATCAAGACAGTTTTTATTTTCTAATGGGTTATCAATTCCAGATACAGCGGCCTTAATAAAAGCCGTAGAAATACTTGAATCATCTGATGATCTGGTTAAAAGATTATGGGAAAATGGAGATTATCTAAAAAAAGAATTTATAAAATTAGGATTTGATATTGGACACAGTGAAACTCCAATTACACCTATAATGCTCAATGATGAAGACATAGCAAAAACCTTTAGCAATAAACTTTTAGATTACGGAGTTTTTGCTACCCCAATACTATTTCCTATGGTAGCCAAAGGAAAAGCGAGAATCAGGGTTATGCCATCAGCTATACATACAAAAGACGATTTAGACTTTGGCATAGAACAGTTTTTGAAGGTTGCAAAAGGATTAAAAATAATATAAAATCCTCGCTATTATATAATAATATTATGGAAAGAGACCTGGAGAGTACAGATCTAGATCACATAAATCCAATGGATGAAGTGATTAAGGGGATGGAACAATATCATACTAGAATAGAAGTTGAGGAGAGAGAATATGTAGACCCAGAAGGTAATGTCCACAGGAGTACTCAAGCTAGGTGCAGGACTGTTTCTCCTGGTGGTGGGAATGGGTATATGACTCTTCTTACAGTGACTGATCCTGATGGTAATACAAGATATGATTTTCATAACCCAGAATGGATGACGTATGAGTTGGTTCAAAGGTATGATTTGCAATTAGGCAGATTTTCTAAAAAATGGAGAAAGCATAGACGAAATGTTTGAAATTCTGTGAGGTAGAATGAAGAGGTAGAGACAGAAACAAAAAGAATAGACATAGGAATATCTTCCTAATCAAAGCAATTTTGATTTTATCTTAAAAAACCAAGAAGATACAATGGTCTGATATTTAAGGTACTATACAAAATATCATCTTTTAAAATAAAGGAGTTTGATACATTTTTTATCTGATTACTAGATTTTTTTGATCCTCCTATTTCAAGTGTATATCCTTCTGTTATAATATCACCCATTTTTGAATAGAAAACATTATAGCCTGCATCTTCTAGACTCGAAATAGCAAAAAGTTCTCTAATTGTTCCAATGTGAGTTTCTTTACCTATGGTTTCATTTATTGAGTAGAGTAGATTAGTATTATCAAGATATATTTTTTCTGTATTTCTTACTAAAGCATGCCCAGATTTATCAATTAGTAAAAACCTTAGAATACCAGTATCTCTTAAAATTTGTACATACTCTGTTATTGTTGCATGATCCTTACCTAAACTATTTGCTAATTTATTTATACTGATACTACCAGGTTCTGATGTAGCAAAAAAATAAATGATCTTCTTTAGAGTATCGAGATTTTCAGTTTTTAAAGCATAAAATGAGGTTATATCCTCATAAATTGTTTTATCAATAACATTCATTAACGTATCTTTAAATGCTTCATACGTTAAAATTGTATTTGAAGTTGGATAATATCCTTTTTTCAAATACTCGTGTAGATATCCTAAAAGCTTTTCAGTTCTTCCAATTTTTTTATCTATCCCAGGCGTAGATTCGAATATATCATTGAGAGTCAAAATTGGATATTTATTACCCATTTGAAATTCTAAATATTCTCTAAACGAAAATCCATACATTTGTCTTAAAATAATTCTTCTTGAAAGATCATATTTGCCCTTGATAAGATCTATACTTGAACTTCCAGAAAATAATATTTGTAGATTGGGATACGAATCAAAAATATTTTTTAATTCCTGACTCCAATTTTTATATTTATGAATCTCATCTATACATAATAATTCTCCACCATACAACTTCACAAACTGATCTGCTATTTCAACCAAAGTATGGTCAGCAAAATATAAGTTGTCTGCAGAAATATATAATCCTTTTTCAGAATCTCCATAATGTTCTCTTAAATACTGAAGTAAAAAAGTTGTTTTTCCTACTCCTCTGGCACCAACAACACCAATAAATCTATTATCCATTTTGAAATTACTATAAAATTTTCTGTAATATGCTGGTGTCACTTGTTCAAGTAACCTTTTGTAAGTTTGTATTAAATTATCCATATTTTGAATTCACTCTGATTTTTTATTAATTTATTTAGAGTGTACCCTAAATATTAGAATATGTCAAGAATTTGTATAAATCACATACAGATATATAGAATGCTTACTACTGCAATTTAAACAAAATCAAATAGTATCAAAATCGCCGACACTTACACATTTAAAAAAAATTCTATATTTCTCGAACTGGTTACCATGTTCTGACCCCCGCACATTTTAAACTTGAAAGTTCTGATCAATTTGTGATACACTTTGTACATGGATATGCAAAGTGTTTCTACAAAAGAGTTAAGGGATCAATTACCAAGAATAAGAGAAGGTTTGATTCGTGGAGAGAGATATATGTTGATATATAGATCAAAAATAATTGCACGATTAGAACCAGTGGAACAAACTGTTCTAGCAAACAATAAAGTACAAGGTGGAAGATTAAGATTACAAGCTAATACTTCCCATTTATTAACTCCAAAATACCTTAAAAAACTTGCTATGGAGAAATATGAATAAATTGGGTTCAGTATTTATTGATGCAAATGTCTTAATTTATTTTCTTGACGAAACTGCGGATCAGCATGGTGACACCATTTCTATTCTTCAAGAAATGATTGATAATGAAGTTATACTTTATACTTCGCACCATGTCATTGAGGAAGTTTTATTTATTGTAAGTAGACTTACTGATGACAAAACTGCATTGATAGATGCAGTGCAGACAATATCTAAATTACCAGGCATACATCTTGTAGAACCAAATATAGATTTTTCGTTTGCCAAACGTTATATAAGGCTATGGTTTGAATTGAAATTGGGTATTAATGACGCTTTATTATTACAAATCATGATTGATAATAAAATAAAATATATATTTAGTTTTGATGCTGATTTTATAAAACAATCTATTAAATTTGGTATAACTTCTATTAATTTAAAGAAAAATGTTTCGTAACACACATCAATCTATTATTTCAATTTTAAAAAAATTCTATATCTTCAAATAGCAATCTTAGAAGAAAGAACTCTCTAGAGTGAAATTGTATAAATTCCTGAATTTACATCTAAATTCTAATATGTATTTGTAACGCACAACCCAAATTTAACATTTCAAGATAGACCGATTATAATTCGGACTATAAATATTAGCTGGTTATAATCAACCAATGGAAAAAACATTGATAGAACAAATAAATAAATGGTGGGAAAGTAAAGATTTTAGATACAATGTTATTGATAGACCATCTTACATGAGGCAAATGTCTGAGACTTCTAGTAAACTCATTGACATTCTTATGTTGTCGCCTATACTCAAAATAGTCTCAAATGTATGTAACTCGTACATGCCTATTGATATAAACTATAGGATATTATACAATCTATTCATTAATTTAATTTAATTTATTTAAAATATTATGGCAAATCTTGAACAAGCACCTACAAGTTATTTTTTAGAAGCATTGGCTACAGAAATAAGAAACAGAGAAGCAGGGAATGCTGGGTTAACAGCACAAGAAGTTCGATACATTGACGAGAGGTTAAAGGAAGCAGAAGAGGATGAGCTAGAAGAAGAAGAGGAATATCCTTTTTAATTGCTCCCTGAGATCTATGATATTTAGTGATAGTTATGATTATGTATCCAGAAAGACCGTCAGAAGTAGATATAGATTTATCATCCTTAAGGGAGGTTGGGATAGATCCTAAGGATCTAGATCCACGGGTAATCGCTATTGACAATGAGCTATCTGAATTATTGAGTGAGGCTAAAGGTGATCATATAGACTCCTTGAATCTTTTTGGGATAGAATATTTTGATACAGAGGAAGGAAGAGTCTTATTACAGTCAATCATAGATGAAACTGAAACAGTTATCAGCTCTGATGTCCAAGATGATGTTGTTAGTGTACTGGACAGAATAGATTGGTCAAAATTAAAAGGAGGTAGTAAAGATGTAAGAGATAGGAGGGATAAAATCATAGTAGAAGTGAATAATCATACTAGAGATAGATTATTCAAAGATTTAAAAAGAGTATTAATTGATGAGGAGGAAGGATACTCTATAGATGATATAGTTGTACCAACAAAATATGATGCTGTTCTTGATGAAGATGCTGTGATTTCAAGGTTGACGAATTTGAGATTATTAAAAGCTAGATTGAAAAGAGATGAATCCTTATATATTGGTAATCCTCAGTTGACTTCTTTATATAGAGCATATAGAGAAAAAGTGAATCTCCTTATTGTAAATACAATTTTTGATGTAGTGAAAATATATGATAGGAATGAAAGGCTAGGGGATGCAAGCGGCAGATATTTACCATATATACAAAGTTTCAAAAAATCAAGAGCTAGAGAAAGAAATCTATCGAAATTTGATCTTTATAGAAATGGTAAAGGTGAGATTCAAGATCATAGATATACTCCTTTTGGATCTAAACTTTTATCCCTAGTAGGGGGTTTGAAAAATGAGAATGATGTGTATCCAGATTTAAAGAAATTTGAAACTGAGTATGGAGAAAATTTCATAGTTACTCCTGAATTTGTAAAAGATTTGTTTGTAGTATTGCTAGAATCCAATCAATTTCAAGGGTGGAAAGTTGTGATAAAGGAAAAGGCAAAGACTATGTCAATTGAGACAATTACAGAACACGGTATTGTTACAAGAAAAACTATAACGATACCTAAAAATCTCAAAAGAGATTTTTACACCACTCATCCATCATACCTCCTTGCAATAGTGGAGCATGAATTCACACATGTACTAAGGGCAGAAACTAGAATAATGTTAGATGATAGTAGCGGGTTATTTAGAGATGCTGGTCCTATAACCGCGAGGAGTAATGTTTCAATAGAAGGTGCTGCAGTTAGAAGGGAGAAAATAACACAAGGTAAATTGGGGCTTAAGAGACCAATGAGTTATCAATATTTTGACGCTATAGAAAGACGATTACAAGGAGGTAATTATATAGATTGTGTTATAGCATTCTATTACTCATATCTAAGGCAACATGGAGATACAGATAAAGGAAAAGCCCTCAAATCCTCTATAGGTGGAACAAAAAGAATATTCGGAAATTTAGGGAATACAAAAAGTAAGGAAGGTTATTTGAGTCGTTCCGACCCACTAGCCTATTTAGAAGAAGATATAGTATCCTTGGTAGATAAATATGGGTTAATTACTCCATATGTATTTTATCTTGTACAGTCTGGACTTGTAGATTTAAAAAAAATAATAGAGATTGAAGACACGTTCTTAGGTGTTGGTGACGTTATCACTCCAGATACAGTGAGAAAATTAAGAGAAAAACATGGGATATAAATATTATCCTTGACCCGAGATTCTTATAGACAGAATATATTAGTGATAAAATTGTATAAAATTTATAATTCTGCTATTTTTAAATAGTGAATTTAATGCTATACTTTGGCCATAATTGTTATATAAATTTTTTGCGAAAATCATGATCTAATGACTTTACCATCTATATCAAAAATAGGAAAAAATGGTCAATCTATGCTATCTATGAAGCAGAATACTATTGTGACTGCAGCTGTGGTTATAATGAGTGCTACTTTGATTGCAAAGATGTTAGGTCTGTTTAAACTTACACTTCTTGCAAATCTGTTTGGACTATCCAGACAGTTAGATGTTTTTTATGCAGCTGACTCGATTCCTCAAATATTCTTTAATATCCTTGTGATAGGTACATTTAATACAGCATTGATCCCTATAATAGGTGGAATGATAGCTAAAAATGATAAGAAAGAATTATGGTCTATTTTTAATTCCTTTCTAAATATATTTGCACTCATACTTCTTGTAATTGGAGTATTAGGTATAATATTTTCAAATGAGGTTGCTCACTTTTTTGTATCCCTTTCATCATCATATAGGGCGTCACAAATTCCTAACCTGCAACCTCAGGATATCCTAGAGTTATCATCTATGATGAAGATACTGTTTATATCTCCAATCATTTTAGGGATTAGTTTTATATTCTCGGCCCTGTTGCAGGTTTATAAGCGTTTTTTGGTTACACAGATTGCAGTCATTTTATACAATATAGGTTTTATAATAGGTATTATCTTCTTTACTCCATTTTTGGGAATATATGGTCTTGCATGGGGGATAGTGCTTGGGAGTATTTTTCATCTTTTAGTTCAATTTCCAGTTGCAAAATACCTTGGGTTTTCATATAAGAATGCAATTTTAAATTGGAAGGATAAGTATATGAGAGAAATATTTACCCTGTCTCTTCCAAGGATTATAGGTGTATCTATATCACAGGTTGCATATTTTGTAGAATCTTTTATTGCTTTTGCACTTGTTCCAGGATCATTAACTGCATTTAACTGGGCAACAAGTTTATATCTTTTCCCTGTTGCCATAGTAGGTTGGAGTTTCGCTCAGGCAGCATTTCCGACTCTGACTGAAGAGGCACATTTAAATGGTTATTTCGCTTTTAAAAAGACATTATCTAAGACAATTCAACAAACTCTGTTTATCATAGTCCCTTTGTTTATAATATTCCTAGTTTTAAGGCTTCCTATTGTAAGACTTATACTAGGTCCAGGATCAAATAGTCAGTTTGGTTGGAATGATACTGTATTAACATCGTGGATATTATTATTCTTATCTTTATCAATTGTAGGTCAAGCTTTACTTGCAATATTAATTAGAGCTTTCTATTCACTCAAGGATACTAAGACTCCTGTTATAGTTGAATCGATAATGTTTGTATTCAATATACTATTAGCGTTATATCTTGTTAGGGTTTTTGGAAATTTTCCTGTTGTATCTCCAACAATACACAATATTTTAAATATTAATAACTATATTCATTTCCAGAGCCACTTTACTTGGAAAGCTGTTGGAGGATTGGGTCTTGCTAGTGGTATTGCGGTAACACTCAATGTTATAATACTCCTTATAATTTTAAGTAAGCGTATTAAAGGTTTCTCAATTAAAGACTTCTATTCACCTTTGTTAAAAAAAATTATTGAGGGTGTTTCTATGGGAGTTGTGATGTATTTTGTATATAAAATATTAGACTTTTTACTAAATACAACAAAAACTGTAGATATTATATTTTTGTTTTTAATAACCACATACATAGGTGTAACAGTATATCTTGTAGTAGCATTTATTCTAAATGATGCAGAATTAGACCTTATATCAAAGAGTATTTTTTCAATAAGAGATTTAGTATATAGTAAAGGTAAGGTAAAAACTGTATCTACTGTGCCTGATGATATATCTCCAGATCAAGAAGTATGAATCTAAATGATAAAGATGCAATAAATAAGCTTGATAAATCTAATGTTCTAGAGTCTGTTTTAAATATCCCAAATCAAATAAAGCAGGCATATAAAGAAACTAAAGATTTGCAATTTACATATACTGATATTAATGCAGTTCTAGTTTGCGGGATGGGAGGATCATCTCTGGGAGCTCATTTTGTAGGTAGTTTATTCAAGGATGAAATTAAAGTTCCATATATAATTTTAAATGATTACAAGTTACCAAAATTTGTTGATAATAAAACTTTAGTAATACTATCCTCAAATTCAGGAAATACTGAAGAGACAATATCCTGTATGAAAGAGGCTTTGGAGAAAACTGATAAAATAGTAGCTATAACTACAGGAGGGCTGATAAAAGAAGAAGTACTCAAGGGAAGTATATCGGGGTATGTTTTTGAGCAAACTTTTAATGTCGCACTTCAGCCAAGACTAGCAACCTCATATACAATTATAGGAATAATGGCAATTTTAAAAAAACTTAAACTCCTAGATTATGATGATAAAAATATAGAGGATATTATAATATTTCTGGAGAATAAAAATGCCTTATACAATATTAGTGTAGAAGATCATTTTAACCCCGCTAAAGAATATGCATATAGAATTTTTGAAAAAATTCCATTTATTGTGGGGGCAGAATGGAGCTCAGGGGTTAGTCATATATTTTCAAATCAATTAAATGAAACTTCTAAAAATCTAGCCACATATTTTTTAATACCAGAGTTGAATCATCACTTATTGGAAGGACTTTTACATCCCAGTATTGTGCAATCAGACTCGATCTTTGTATTTATTAGATCTTCTCTATATTTAAAGAGAAATAATTTGAGGTTGGATATAACAAAAGAAATCCTTGATAGAAAGAAAATAGAGTCTATGGATATTACACTCTCTGGCTTGGATAAAATAACACAGGCATTTGAGATGTTACAACTTTCATCTTTTATAACATTCTACCTTGCAGTATTGTATAACCAGGATCCTTGTCCTATAGATACTGTAGATTTTTTTAAAAAAAAGCTTTCATAGATAAAATTTTGATAAAATAAAGTTTTCTTAAATGTTGACAGATGGCGTTCTTTTCTGCTAATATGCAAGTGCTGAGAATATGGACATATAGGTCCTAATGAATCCAAATATAATATTTTAGTAATTTATAAATTTATGTCAGAGACTAAAACAAAATTAAAAATAAAACCATTAGGTAATAATGTAGTTGTAGAACCAATTAAGGATGATAAGGTAACAAAGTCAGGGATTGTAATTCCTGAGACTCTATCAGAAGAAACTCCTCAACAGGGGGTTATAGTATCACTAGGTGAAGGGAAATTGTTGAAAGATGGTAAAAGATATGCTTTCAGTGTGAAGGTTGGAGATCGAGTTATTTTTAAAAAATATGCTCCAACGGAGTTTGAAACAGATGATATAAAATATCTTATTATAGAAGAAAAGGATATTTTAGGTATTTTGGATTAAAATCTCTTGATTAGAATTCTTTGAAATAATATTTTAGTAAATATATAAATATGGCAAAAAAAGTAATATTAAACGAAGAGGCAAGGATAGCAATGAAAAGAGGAATTGATATTCTAGCTGATTCTGTAAAAATAACATTAGGTCCAAAAGGAAGATTAGTTGCAATAGGCAAGAGTTATGGATCTCCACAGGTAACTAAAGATGGCGTTACTGTAGCAAAAGAAATTGAACTCGAGGATGCCACTGAAAATGCAGGCGCAGCATTAATAAAAGAGGCTGCTGTGAAAACTGCTGATTTAGCTGGAGATGGAACTACTACTGCTACAATTTTAGCTCAAGCAATTATAAATGAAGGAACTAAAAATGTTGTAGCTGGAGCAAATCCTATGTCATTAAAAAGAGGTATTGAGAAAGGAGTACAGAAAGTAGTTGAAGATCTAAAGAAACAGGCTAAAGCAATTTCAAATACAAAAGAAGGTTATTCTCAGGTTGCCACAATATCAGCAAATAATGATAAAGAAATAGGTGATCTTATTGCAGATGCAATGGTAAAGGTTGGAAAAGATGGTGTTATTACTGTAGAGGACTCACAGACAATGAGTAATGATATTGAACTTGTAGAAGGTATGAATTTTGATAGAGGATATATATCTCCATATTTTATAACAGATACTGAAAGACAAGAAGTTGTTCTGGATAATCCATACATACTTATTGCTGATTTAAAAGTATCTGCAATAAAAGATCTTCTTCCTATAATAGAGAAAACTGTACAATCAGGGAAAAAAGAGATGCTTCTTATAGTAGAAGACCTTGATGGAGAAGCTTTAGCTACATTGGTGGTTAATAAGTTGAGAGGTGTATTTAATATTGCAGCTGTTAAAGCTCCAGGTTTCGGAGACAGAAAGAAAGAGATGTTAGAAGATATAGCAGTACTTACAGGAGGAAATGTGATATCAGAAGAGCTTGGTAGAAAATTAGAAAATTGTGAGATTGAGGATTTGGGTAAAGCTAGGAGGGTTACAATTAAAAAAGATGATACTACTATAATAGATGGTGCAGGTTCAAAAACTGAATTGCAAGCAAGAGTAGATATGATAAAAAAGCAATATGCTGAAGCAACTTCAGATTATGATAAAGAAAAATTACAGGAAAGAGTAGCAAAGTTACAAGGTGGTGTTGCAGTTTTGAAAGTAGGTGCAGCAACGGAAATAGAGTTAAAAGAAAAGAAAGATAGAATAGAAGATGCTTTAGCTGCTACAAGGGCTGCAGTGGAGGAAGGTGTTGTTGCAGGTGGTGGACTTGCATTTATTAATGCAAGAATCTCACTTAACAATTTTGTAAAGAGTATGGAGGGGGAGGAAAAAGTTGGGGCAGAAATTGTAAGGAGAGCTCTAGAATATCCTACTAAACAAATTGCAGAAAATGCCGGATTCTCAGGAGATGTGGTTGCAAATGAATGTGGTGGAAGCAAAGGATTCAATGCATATAAAGGAGAATATGAAGATGATATGATCAAAGCTGGGATTATAGATCCTGTTAAAGTATCAAGGCTTGCAGTAGAGAATGCTGCCTCAGTAGCAGGTATGTATCTTACAATAAATGCTGTTGTTGTTGATTTACCAGAGAAGGAAGATAAAGCTCCTATGGGAGGAGGAATGGATGGTATGGGAGGAATGATGTAAATTTCGTTAGTAATCATGGAAAAGAAGGGGTCTGAAAATCCCTTCTTTTTTTGAGTAATTTATTTAATAGTTTTTGGAAATTCGTAAACATAGTATAAGTATACAAGAAAAGGTGTTGGTGCAATTGTATCTTTTAGAAGCAAAATATTGGAACTTTTAGACCTATTGTTATTATGCATAAAAAAAATATTAAAATTAAACCTCAAACCTTAAGTATTGATTCTTTGTCTGGTAAATATTCATCTTTATCTTTTGGAAAAAATATAAATGATATCATCAAAGATGCAAAAAGAGAACATGAAGAGAAGAGAGCTTTAATATAAATTTAGAAAGATTGACTGAAATTTAGAGAATGATCACCCTAAATAAAAAACAATAAAAAGCAGTTGAGACTAAAAGAATTTGACTTAATTTATCGGATTAACCCGAAGAATTTGACTTAATTTGTCGGATTATATATAATCTTATGTATGAATAATATACCAAGATATATTGAAAAAGATCTTACAGATAGTATTGTTAATCTAAATAAGGTAATTATTATATATGGGGCAAGGAGAGTAGGAAAAACTACTTTAGTTGAGCATATATTGAAAAAATTAGATTATAAAATTCTTTATATAAATGGAGATGAAATTAAATATCGAGATATTCTTTCTTCTGGTAATTTTTCAAAATTAGATTCTCTTACTCATGGTTATGAATTAATTTTTATAGATGAAGCTCAAAGAATAAAAGATATAGGTATTAATCTAAAAATTCTAGTTGATAAATCTCCAGATTTGAAAATAGTAGTTACTGGGTCCTCTTCAGTTGGTATAGCTAATAGTATTTCAGAAAGTTTGGCTGGAAGAGATTGGGTTTATAATTTATACCCAATATCATTTTTAGAATTATCTCAAGAAACAAATAATTTTTTTCTAAATGATCAACTTGAAGAGAGACTTATTTTTGGATCTTACCCAGAAATCTTTTCTTTGGGAAATTCCATGGATAGAATAACATATCTAAAGCAACTTTCTGAATCAGTGTTATATAAGGATATATTTGAATTACAATCAATAAAACATCATGAAAAAGTACGTGATCTTTTAAAACTTCTCTCTTTTCAAGTAGGATCTGAGGTGTCAATAAATGAATTAAGCAATCAATTAAGTCTCGATAATGATACGATATCTAGATATATAGATCTTTTAGAGAAATCATTCATCATTTTTAGACTCCACGGTTTAAGCAAAAATTTAAGGAAAGAGGTGAGGCAAAAAGACAAGATATATTTTTATGATAATGGAATAAGAAATGCAATTATTGATAATTTTAAATTTATTAAAGACAGAGATGATATAGGCAAACTTTGGGAAAATTTCTTAATTTCTGAGCGTATTAAATTGATTTCATATAAAAAAAGGTATTTATCTCAATATTTTTTAAGAACATATACAAAAGTAGAGATAGATTATATAGAGGATTATCAAGGTACACTTAGTGCATATGAGATAAAATGGGGTGATAAAATGGTACAGGCTCCTAGATATTGGAAAGAAAACTATCCAAAATCAAATTTTTCTTTAATAAATAAAGATACTTATATAGACTTTATAACAAAATAATATTATGTAATTATGATTACCCTAAATAAGAAACAAACTGAGGCAGTCGAGACTATAGATAAACCTTTAATTATAACTGCAGGACCTGGATCTGGAAAGACTAGAGTTTTAATTGAGAAAATTAAATATCTTATAAAATCTGGATACAAAGATAATGAGATATTAACTCTTACATTTTCAAAAAAAGCTGCAAGTGAAATAGAAGATAGATTGTCTGATAGTGTTGGATTTTTATCTTCTTTGGAAGTATCAACATTTCATGCATTCTCAGAAAAAATACTTAGAGAAAATTCAAACCTAGCTCATGTATCCAAAGATTTTGTTCTGATGGATCAAATGGAGACATTTGTTTTCATGAAAGAGCATATATTTGATTTTAAAGTTAGTGACATTTTAAGACCAGCATCAAATCCATATAGCATGATAGATAGAATTCTAACCTTTATATCAAAACTTGAAGACGAATATATATCACCATTGGAATTTTCAAAATTTGATCTGAATGAGATTAGTGAAGATGAAAGGCCTTTATATAGGGATTTACAAAATTTATATACAGAATATTTTAATCTAAAGATAAAAAGTTCAAGATTGGAATTCAACGATGTCATCTTTCTAGTTGTAGATCTTTTTTCAAATAACAAAAAAATATTGAAAAAGTATCAAGAAAGATATAAATATATTTTGGTTGATGAGTACCAGGATACTAATTATATCCAGAATCTTCTCATAACATATCTTGCATCAGAGCATAAGAAAATTACTGTTGTCGGTGATAGAAATCAGAGTATATATAAATTTAGGGGTGCAGCGTTGTCAAATTTTAATAGTTTCAAAAAGAATTTTCCTGATTTTTTAGAATTAGATTTAAAATCAAATTATAGATCATACCAAGATGTATCTGATGCTGCTTTCTCATTATTCAATCTTCCCTCAATGGATAGTTTGAAAGGATACAAGAAAGGCAGTATTGAAATTTTAAATTTTGAGGATGAAAGATCAGAAATTGAATATATAAAGGACGAAATTTTAAAACTACATGAAAATGGGGTTAGATTCTCAGATATTGCAATTTTATTGCGTTCTAATATTTATATTACATATTTTAAAGGAGTATTTGAAAAGTCCCAAATACCATTTTATACAAAGGGATCTATAAGTTTTACTAAAGCGGAAGAGATAAAAGATCTGATTGCACTAGTAAGATTTTTGGAAGATCACACAGATGACATATCATTCTTTAGGATATTAAATATTAGCATTTTTAACCTTCAAGATAATGAGTTTTCTCAGTTTATTGAAGGTGCAAGAGAAAATAAATTACCATATTTTACCTATCTAGAAAAATTAAACAAAGAGGCAATAGTATCTGGTATACAAAATAATAAATTAAATCATCTATATGAGATCTTAAATAACTTGCTGAATGAAAATGTACATATGTATGATAAGGTAATAGATTTTCTTGATAGATCTTCATATTTTGAATACATACATTCATTCTCTGACTCTTCTATAAAAAGAGCTAATATTGATAATTTTATAGCTTTGCTTTCAAGATTCAGGGATAACGGTGAGAGTAATGTTTCCAAATACATTCAATATATTGATAAGGTATCATTTGATGAAATTGAAACAGAGACAAATTATGATGGAGTTACTATATCAACTGTACATGGATCAAAGGGTACTGAATATGACTATGTATTTTTGCCATACCTTGTAAAAGATAGATTCCCATCAAGAGAGAAGGGGGGGGATTTTAAAATACCTGAAAGTCTACTAAAAGAAACAATAGATATTATTGAATCAGATGATGAAGAGAAAAGATTATTTTTTGTAGGAGTAACAAGAACTAAAGAGAAACTATATCTATCATATTCTAACTTTTATGAAGGATTGAAAAGGGAGAAAAAAAAGAGTGAGTTTCTAGATACAATAATAGAGAGTAATAAGATCCAAATAGTCAAGATAAAAGATCCTGGTGGAGATAAAATAGATTATGATAAACCTCGTTTTATTATTCCTAACCAAAGTTTTTCCTCTATTGTATCTAGAAACT
>JAJZKG010000018.1 GCA_021809565.1 bacterium
AGTTTTAAAATCACGACCCCATACCCGAGGTCTAGCCACATCATCAATATCAAACATTAAGATAATCAAATTAAATTAAGGCAGATCTAAATTATTATACATAAAGAGTGGTATTATGTAAACATAAATATACAGATAGGGAGTTTTAAGTTGATATAAAAGCAATATTTTGATCAAATAAAGTACTCATAAGGCCTATTCATAGTAAAATTTCATCATTTGAACTCAGGAAATGAAATTTCAAACTTAGTTCCTTTTAAAACAGTACTTTCAACTACTATTGTACCTTTATTTTTCTCAATAATTGATTTAGCTAAAGAGAGTCCCAAACCAGACCCATCAAAACTTTTTGTATTCTTACCTCTGTAAAATCTATCAAATATTTTATCTATATCCTTACTTTCTATTCCAACACCAGTATCTTCAACAATAATATAGATCCTCTTTAACTTTTTATATAATATTATTTTTATAGAGCCTTTTTTTGTGTATTTTAGAGCATTGGTACATATATTATATAGAGATTTTCTTATAGTCTCTTTACTTCCAAAGATATGGAAATTTTTACCCTTTACTTTATATTCAAAATTTAATTTTTTGGCATCAGAAAGTATTCTAAGGTCTTCTGCAATAGCATTAGTTACATCTAAGAGATCAAATTTAGTATTTTTTGACATTGATGTTTGATATTCTAATCTGGCTAAAGATAAAACATCATTAATCACTTTTGCTATCCTAGTATTTTCATATAAATTAGCTTTCAATATCTTTTCATATTGTTCTAAACTCTGTTTTTTTCTCAATGCAAGTTCTGTTTCTCCATTCATTATAGCAAGGGGTGTTTTAATCTCATGTGCGACATCATTTATAAATATTCTTTCCCTTTCAAATGTATCCTCTAATCTATCAAAAAGTTTATTAAATTCTTCAGCCATGGCTTTAAATTCCAGTTCATAACCTTCTGTTTCCAATCTTTGCTTTAAATTGAATCCCGTTATCGCCACAATTTGTGAGGTTATTTCATATAATGGCTGCGTGACCTTTTCAGAAAGATAATAGGTGATTATAAAGATAAGGAGGATAAAAATCAAAGCTACCATAATCATTACATCAAAAAGTCTATTTAAAGCCTCTTTAATTACATCAAATGAGTTTCCAACTATAACAACTCCATCAAGTTGTCCATTAGTGAATACAGGAAGAGAAACCATTCTAACTTCAGAGCCTCCAATTTGTTGTGTAAAAACAGAAGATATAGATTTTTTCTCTACTGCAGAAAATACCTGCTGTATGAATTTACTGTTTAAATTATACTTATTTGACTCTTCAACAATATTCCCATTAGAATTAAGTATAACTACAAAATACCCAATAAGATTTTTATCATAAAACCTTACTATTTTACTAGAAGATAAACCGCTTGAATGATTAACCACATTAGCAACTTCATGTGCGTTATATATAATATTAGAGTCAAATTGAGAGTAGAGAGCATAGCTAGTAGTTTCAAAGAATACTATTAGTATTATTACCATTGTAAGTAGTGATACTAAAAGATTCCAGAAAAGAAATTTGAATTTTAGGGACAAAAATACAGGATTATGTTTTAACTTTATAACCCACGCCTCTAACGGTTCTAATAATTTTATTTTTATATCCATCATCTATTTTTTTTCTCAAAAGCCTTATATAAACATCAACGACATTAGAGAAACTATCAAATTCATAATCCCAAGCATGATCCTCTATCATTGTCCTTGTTAGTACTATACCCTCATTCCTCATCATATATTCCAATATAGCGAACTCTTTTTGTGAAAGCTCTATCATTTTATCCCCTCTATATACCTCATATGTTTTTGTATTTAAAGTTAGATCACCTATCTTTAAAATACCATCAACTACTGAAGGACCCCTACGAAGTAGCGCTTTTATCCTTGCTACAAGTTCTCCGATAGCAAAAGGCTTAGTTAAATAATCATCAGCTCCCATATTAAGACCTTTTATCTTATCCTCTGTAGAGTTACGTGCAGTTAGAATAAGTATTGGTGTCTGAACTCCATCTGCCCTTATTTTAGCACAAATATCAAATCCATCCATGTCTGGTAACATTAAATCCAATAGTATCAAAGTATAACCTTTCTCCTCTTCTTGAACCATTTCCAAAGCTTCAGCCCCACTAGATGCAATATCAACTTCATACTCAGCCTCAATCAGCCCTCTTTTTATAAAACTAGCAATTTTCCTTTCATCTTCAATTACTAATATTTTATTTGTATTGTTCATATTGTTGTACTTTCCTAGTTTCTAAATCCTTGGATTAAGATCCTTGGATCAAGATCCATGGATCAAGATTCTAGCTAAAAGCTTTATTTAAAGTAACACTAATATTCTGAACCTTGCCATTCTGATACACTTTAAGTGTAACAGTAGAATTTAGTTGCTGCAGTCCTATAAGATATCCTAGTGAATTTGTTTCAGTAACTTTAACTCCATTAACTTCAAGTATAATATCATGATTCTTGAGCCCAGCTCTTGCAGCAGGAGTATTAGGTAATACGGCAGGACTGCTACTACTTCCTACTAAATATGCACCATAAGAATACTTAAGTTTCTGAGACTGTTGTATTGCAGGAGTAATTAATTCATAATCAACTCCAAGTTCAGGTTTTATGATCTTGCCATTTTTTAGTACTGAGAGTATATCTGATTTAGCTTGATTTATTGGTATAGCAAATCCAATTCCGTGTGCAGTAGATGCAACTGCAGTATTAATACCAATAACCTGACCTTTAAGGTTTAATAATGGTCCTCCTGAATTACCAGAATTGATCTCTGCATCAGTCTGAATCATTCCTGTAAGATTTTCTACAGCCCCAGTAACTGGATCTTGTGCTTGAACACTTCGTGATAACCCAGAAATAACACCTGTATCAACTGTATTTTGGTATTGACCAAGTGCATTACCTATAGCAACAACAGCACTCCCAAGCTGAAGGTTGGATGAATTACCTAAAGGTAAGGTTGGTAAATTAGTTGCATTAATCTTAACGACTGCAATGTCATTTGTGGGATCAGTTCCAACAACTTTAGCTTTGTAACTCTTACCATTATTCATAACCACTGTATATGAATCGGTGGGACTTACAATCACATGTTTATTAGTAATAATATATCCGTTAGACTGCACAATAAAACCAGATCCTTCACCTACAGTTTGTTTTGTACTACCAGAGGATCCTGATCCAGATCCACCAGACCCTGAAGATGGGAATCCAAAGAAATTACCAAATGGATTATTATTGTTATTTGAAACGTACTGTGAAATAACTATACTAACTACTGCAGGATTAGTCTTTTTTACGACACTAACTACTGCAGAATTTTGGTTTACAACAGGTAAATTCTGTATAATACCAGATGAAGTTCCAGCTATAGTACTATTAATATTACCATTATATAGTTGAGAACTTAGAAAACCTAAAATACCTCCAAATAAAGTCGCAAACACTAATGTCAACACAACAACAAAAGACATAGTTCTTTTAAATTCACTCTTTGATATATATTCAACAGGTGTAGATGTAGTTATTTTTGTATCATCCATAATATTAAAATAAAATAATAATTAAAATTATAATATAAAATATTGTAATCCAGAATACTTATATAGACATATTATTAAAATAACATTAAATATTAATTAACTTAATGTATATATTTGTGGTATGTTGAAAGTTATAATAAAACTGTTAATATATAAGGTATGGATTTAACAACCATTATAATTATAGTAGTATTTGTAATTTATATCCAGAGAGGGTATTCTGAAGGCTTAATAAAAATTGTAACCGGGTTTATTGGTCTTATTATTATATATATCATTTCCTTCAAATTCTATTTTTTAGGGGATGATCTTTTAAAACATTATTTCAAAATTCCTTTCTCACTAGAGAAACCATTAGGGATTTTAGCTGTATTTATAATACTTACTATAGTACTTCATTTTATATCTCCAATAATATATAAAAAATTCATACCAAAAAAACTAAATAAAGCTAAAATGAATAAATATCTTGGTGCAATGCTCTCGCTACTAGAAGGTATAATTCTTGTTAGTTTTATAATATTCTTGATAATGAATATAAATATATATAAAGGAGAAACAACTATACAAAATACAATAAAAAAATCATATTTAGGAGGCATTATAGTAAGGGAAGATACAAAAATATTATCCCCTTTTATAGGGGCAGACTTAAAAAAGATAAAGATACAAGCTAAATTAGTAACACCTTCAAAATAAATGAAATTACATAAAAAATTAGCAAATTACATCAAGGAAGTGAGGCCAGGTGTAATAACAGGGGCTGCTGATAATGATCCAGCAGGAGTATCCACTTACTCTATATCTGGAGCACAATTTGGATATTCACAAAACTGGATAATGTTACTATCTATACCAATGCTTATTGCAGTACAAGGGATGGTTGCAAGAATAGGAGTTATAACCAAAGAAGGATTAAATGAAGTAATTAAAAATGAATTCGGAATTGTTGCTGTCTATATAATCCTTTTAATTCTCCTCATATGTAATACCTTCACAGTAGGGGCAGATATGCTTGCAACCTCAGCATCAATCACAATGTTTTTTACAAACAGTACTATTGGATATCAATATATACTAATTCCTCTATTTATTTTTCTTACATATATAATAATTTTTAAAAGTTACGATAAAATAGCAAAATTTATGATAATAGGATCCCTAGTATTCGTAGCATATATTTTTGTTGCAATAATTGCTGGACCTAATTGGTTGAGCGTTTTAAAAGGAACCTTTATCCCAAACATAGGAAGTCTTTTTAGAAATAAAGGATATGCAATGGTAGCAACTGGAATTTTGGGAACAACTATATCACCATATTTATTGTTTTGGCAACAGAAAGAAGAAGTAGAGGAGCATAGACCATTATCATTTGCAAAAAAAGAAAGGGGTTTTATAACATATGGGTTCATATTCTCTCAAGTTGTGACACTTTTTATAATGACAGCAGCTGGAGCTACACTATACAAACATCATATAAATATTCTTAATGCCCAATATCCAGCTATTGCAACAGCACAAGTGCTAAAACCAATAGCCGGAATATTTGCAGGTCAACTTTTTGCTATTGGAATAATTTCTGCAGGATTAATTGCAATTCCAGTACTTTCAATCTCATCAGCATATGCTGTCACAGAATTAACAAAAAAACATGGATTCTTATCAAATAGATTCAAAGATGCAAAATTATTCTACTACATCATCATATTATCTCTACTTGCAGGTTTTGCACTTACAATATTTAAAGTACAGCCAATCTCTGCTTTATTTTACTCCCAAGTACTTGATGGAATATTAACTCCTATAATAGTTATACTAATACTTATTGTAGCCAATAAGAAAAGGGTTATGGGACATTTAAAAAATAATTTATTTGATAATTTTTTTGGTATTTTATCTGTTATAATAATGGTTACAGCATCAATGTTGATATTCCTTTAAAACTCAATAATAGATGAAAAAATACGTATTAAAATTAATAAGATTATATCAAAAAACATTATCCCCAGATCATGGAATATTTTCTAGGAAATATCCTCAAGGGTATTGTAGATATAATCCATCATGTTCAGAATATACATATGAAGCTATAGAAAAATATGGCTTACTAAAAGGAGGATTGAAGGGTACATATAGAATATTGCGTTGTAATCCTCTTTCCAAAGGAGGGGATGATCCATTACTATAGCTGTAGTCTAAATTCAGGTTTGTTGACATTTTTTAGCTCACATTTTACACTCGGTGTATATAAAAAATATAATTTTAGTCCCAACTCATTATGGTTACAAAAATCAAAAAGCGTAACGGCTCTATAGTCGAATTTGATGAGAAAAAAATTGTAAATGCGGTATTAAAAGCAGGGGAGGCAACAGGAGATTTTGGAAGAGAAGAATCAAAAAACGTTAGTGATATTGTTATCCAAATTTTGGGAGAAAAATATAAATCTAAAACCCCTTCAGTAGAAGATATCCAAGATATAGTAGAAATAGCACTTATTGCAAAAAATCATGCAAAAGCCGCAAAAGCATATATTCTATATAGAGAAGAACATAATAAAGCAAGGGAAAGACAAAAAGAGATAATGGAAGGTTTTACAACAAATCTCCCCTTATCAGAAAATTCCTTAAGAGTTATTGCAGGAAGGTATCTTAAAAGGGATGCAAAAACTGGAAAGATAGTTGAGACACCGGAAGATATGTTCCTTAGAGTTGCAGATGCACTAGCAAATGTTGAGAAAAAATATAAGAAAAGTAAGAAAGAAATAGAAGACATAAAACAAGAGTTTTTCTCTATAATGAGTAATTTTGAATTTACACCTGCAGGTAGAACTGTTACTAACGCAGGATCTGATACTGCTCTTGTAGCAAACTGTATAGTATTACATCCGCAAGATAGCATGGAAGGTATTTTCCAAACACTAAAAGATGCTGCATTACTACAGCAATTAGGTTCAGGATTAGGATTTCCATTCCATTTATTACGCCCTGCCGGATCAAGAACAATAAGAACAAAGGGAGTATCTTCAGGACCAGTAAGCTTTTTAAGGGTATATAATGAAGCATTTGGCATTATTAAACAACAAGGAAGACATGGAGCAAACATGGCAGTAATGTCCATTGACCATCCAGATATTTTAGATTTCATACACTGTAAAGCGATTGAAGGAGAAATAAGAAATTTTAATATATCTGTTGGAATAACAAATGAATTCATGAGAGAAGTAAAAAGTAATTCTAAAAAACCATGGATGTGTCAGTTTGGTGGGATAAAAATGAAGCCAAGAACTATCACAAGAGATAATAACCATATAATAACTGATATTAAAGAAACTACTATAACAGCAAGAGAATTGTTCCAAGAAATAGTTTCCGCAGCATGGAATAATGGAGAACCTGGTGTTGTATTCCTTGATGAGGTAAACAGAACAAATCCTGTACCTGGACTTGGAAAAATAGAAGCTTGTAACCCTTGTGGAGAACAGTTTTTACATGATGGAGATGTCTGTAATCTTGGATCTATCAATCTTGAGAAATTTGTTACTAAAGATAAGAAAATTGATATTGTAAAACTAAAAAAAGTTACAAGAAGTGCAGTAAGACTACTTGATAATGTAATTGACATATCAGACTTTCATGTAGATAGAGTAAATAATGTATTTAGAAAAAATAGAAGATTAGGATTAGGGATAATGGGATTTGCAGATATGCTATATCTTATGGGTATAAGGTATAACTCTAAAAAGGGTTTTGATACTGCAGAAGAGGTAATGAAAATAATAAATACAGAAGCACATGAAATGTCAAAACAGCTTGCAAAAGAGAAAGGCATATTTGAGAATTATAATCTTTCAATATATAAAGGTAGTGGAGTAAAAATGAGAAATGCAGCACTAACAACTGTAGCTCCAACAGGATCAATATCTATGATGTTTGATGTATCATCTGGAGTTGAGCCATATTTTGCACTATCCTACTATAAACAAGTAATGGGAGGCCAAAATCTTTACTATACTAATAAACATCTTGAAAATATTCTAAAGGAAAGAGGTCTATACTCTGAAGAACTTATAGAAAAAATATCCGAAACTGGATCTATACAAAATATTAAAGAGATACCTCAAGATATCAAAGATGTTTTTGTTGTAGCAATGGATATATCTGCAGAAGATCACATAAGAATGCAAGCAGCTTTTCAAAAACATACTGATAATGCTATTTCAAAAACTATTAATTTTCCAAACTTAGCCACTCAACAAGATGTAATAGATGGATATCTACTTGCTTGGGAACTGGGGTGTAAAGGTTGTACTGTATATAGAGATGGATCAAGAGAAGTTCAAGTATTAAATCTTATAGAAAAGAAAAAGGAACCACAAAAGAATGAATCTAGATCCAAGGTAACTAAAATTGACTGCCCTGAGTGTGGTGAGATGATGGAGATGAAAGAGGGTTGTGCAACTTGTGCATACTGTGGTTATTCATACTGTTCAGTATGACAAGGCACCTGAATTCAAGAAAGGATGAAGGATTAATAATAGTAAATACTGGAGGAGGAAAAGGAAAAACAACTGCTGCATTGGGTATACTTCTTAGAGCTTGTGGCTATAACTTACATGGTGTAATGATTCAATTTATAAAAGGATCTTGGTTCTATGGAGAGAAAGAAAGCTTTAAAAGACTCAACCCCAATTTTGAACTTTTATCTTTAGGTAAAGGATTTGTAGGAATTATAGATGATACATTACCAATTTCTGACCATAAAAATGCAGCTAGAGAGGCAGTAGAAAGAGCTAAAATAGAAGTTACAAATAGTAAAAATGATATTGTGGTACTTGATGAGATAAATTATGCCATACACGGAAAACTTATTGGAGTAAAAGATGTTCTTGATATAATAAAAATTAAAAATAAGAATCTTGATCTTATATTAACAGGTAATTATGTAGATCCTAAAATTATAGAGCTTGCCGATACCGTAACTGAGATGAAAGAAATAAAGCATGCATTCAGCTCTGGAAAACTTGCAAAAAGAGGTATTGATTACTAATACTATAAAGAGTGTATCTAGAAATATCTTGTATTTTCATATACAATCAAGGTTACTTACTAAAATTATTTAATTATTTTATAAAACTATGGATAAATGTAATTGTGAAGGGTGCAGTTGTCAAAATTCTACCCAAAAAAAAGAAAGTTGTGATAATACAAAATGCGATAAAGAGTCTTGTAACTGTTCTAAATAACGCTAACAAGTAGAATTATAATAGTTGCTTTACTCTTCACTCTATTATGTGATGCTATGAAAAATATAAAAGCTGAAATTTCTGGAAATTTAAATGTCGCTCGTATTATGAAAAATAAAGACTTATATGGATATATAAAATCCTCTAAGGATTTCTGTATATTAGAGGGAGGAAAAACTGATATATATGACTTAGTAAAAATACTACAAAAAAAAACATTCTTGAAAAAAGACCCAAACATAGTTATCAAAGAATTACCTTACGAGGGTAAGATTAAAGATCTTTACATAGCTGATAATTTTGAAGATGTGAAATTAAAAGTATATGTATTTATATCTGGTATTATACAAAATGTTTCCTATGATACATCCACAAAAAGATTTGCCGATGAATTAGGTGTTACTGGTTGGATAAAAAACAACGATGATGGTACAATTGATGCTAAAATGGAAGGTGGGTATAACAAAGTTGAAGAACTTACCGAATGGATGAAACGTGGAACTAGTAAAACAATCATACATGATTTTAGAGTAGAATATCTTAAATACCAAAATGAATTTAAAAAATTTAATGTCATAAAATGAAAAGCGTATTAAAGTATATATATCCAAATTATAAGACTCTATCAATATTCTTGGTAATGGATATTATAACTCTTATATTATCATATAAAATATTTGTGCTACCAGCTAGTGTATTACCATTTATATTTATATTAATTTTCTTTTTCTTCTCTGCTGTATCCGCTACACTGCAAAATCCGAATTTAGGTATATTGATAGCTTTTGCTCTTATGCCATTTGGAGAACCTTTGTC
>JAJZKG010000019.1 GCA_021809565.1 bacterium
ATTATTTTGCTGTATTATTTTAAAGAAAAAACCTGCAAATGCAATATTTACTGATATTATTAAAAGTGTAAATCCTGTTATTAAGTAGCCATTATTTAATATTGTTCCAAAATGGTTATTTTTCCATATTATAAATGTATATATTAATATTAATATACTTAGTGCAAATATTGATAGCCCAGTTAATAAAATTTTTTCAAGGGTAAGTTTTTTAACCCATGCAAGTAAATGGTCTTCTGTATATGTATTTTTTGATGTAATTAATTTAGTAATTATTCCAAATGTTAAGGTGTTCGTTCCTAATATAATTAGTATTGATGCAAAATACAAAATGTGATAATGCAGGGTTCTTCCAAGTATCGTTATGTGTCCTGGTATTAGCATTATAAAAATTATTATTCCTATTATTGTTATTATTGCTCCTGGGTAAATAAATAAGAAATTGGTTCCTTGTGTTAGTAAAAATGATAAATGTCTCCATCCATCTCTGTATGTATGTAATTTTGCGGGTGTTCCTTCCCTTGGAGATAGTGTAAGGGGTACTTCTGCAATTTTTAATTTCATTTTGGCTGCCTTTACTAGCATTTCTGACGCAAATTCCATTCCCGATGATTGCATATTTAGTTTTAGATATGCTTCTTTTGTAATTCCTCTCATTCCACATTGAGAGTCAGATATGTTTATCCCATAAAATTTATTTAATGTCCATGTCAAAATCGGAACTCCTATTTTATGTGAAAATGGAGTTGCTCCATCTAAAATTCTTCCCTTTTTATATCTATCTCCCATTACAAAGTCATAACCTTGTTTTAATTTTTTATATATATTAACTGTTTCATCAAAGTCATAAGTATTATCAGCATCTCCCATAATAATATATTTTCCTTTTGCCTCTTTGAATGCATTTTTCAGATTATTTCCATATCCCTTTTTTCTTTCGTATACTACTCTTGCACCAGCTTTTTTAGCAATTTGTGCTGAGTTATCTGTGGACATGTTATCCGATACAAGTACTTCTCCTTGAATATTGGCTTTCTTTATTGCCCTTAACGCTTTCTTAACACATTTTTCAATTGTTGGTTCTTCATTTAGACAAGGTATTATTATTGAAATGTCTAATTCACTTTTCATAATTTTGAAATAAATTTTTATATACCTTTATTTAATTAGACGATTATACTAGTTAATTATTGTATTTGCTAGATTATTTTATAGTATGTTTGATACAATTATTTATGCCAAAAAGTAGATTATATGTTTTCCTATATGATACTTTTCTAGTGACACTCATATATTTTATATTATTTTTTAATATTCAAACTTCTTTTATATATGCTCTTATTGTTCTGTTAATTCTATCTAAAATTTCTAATATTTCAGGAGGAATTGTTTCACGTATTTTTATTCTTTTGGGAAAATATGTACGTTCTATTTTTCTACTTTATGGGTTTCCCTCCATTCCCATACTATTTTTTATAGGATACTCTGATGTTCATTTATATGTTCTGTGTTATACAATATCCTTTGTCTCTTTAATTATTTTTTTGTTTTATGTATACAGGTCTCTTTTTGTTATAAATCCTTTTTATTTATATATTGGATCTCATAAAAGTAGTAGAGATTACAAACTATTATTTTCTGATTTATGGAAATACTCTCCAATAACGTTTTCTTTAATTAAAGATAAAAAAATATATCATCAACTTTATGGAGACTCATTCTATTTTAACTCTATAAAAAATGACCTTATTGGAAATCTTCCTGGGGTTTATATAAAGAAAGTATCTAAAAGTCGAAAATACAAATATTTTAAATATCTATTTGTAAGTCCCAAATTGTCTTCATGGATTAAGTGTAATAACCTTATTGACAAAATGAGATTTGTAAAAATTTCTGTTATTGTTTTTAACCCTTTTGCCTATGAAGAATTTTTATTTTCTGTAATTAAAATTTCTGGAAATAAAAAGAGTGATGTTATTAATCTTTATAAAATACTGAAAGAAGGAAATTCCCCAATGGAATATAAATCTGTTTTGTCAGATTCTATTTCGTTTTATAAAGGGAATAATAATAATGATGTAATTTCTGAATCTGATGAAATTATTGCTCCTTCTAAATTTTTTAAAAAAGATATTTTTAAATTAGGTAAGAATTTTTCTAAAACTATATATATAGGAAATGATTTAGTTGATAATCATAGTTATATTTCTGGTAAAACAGGAGTGGGGAAGAGTTCTTTAATGAAATCTCTTATATCTCAATCTATTGAAAATAATAAGCGGGTTATTCTAATTGATCCCCATGGACTCTCGTCAGAGATTTTGGAAGGTAATGGCAATATAGGGGAGAAAGTAATTCATATTGATTTTAGTAAGCTAGATTTTCATTTTAATCCTCTACTTAATAAAGAAAATTTTGATACTAGCTTATTAACGGATTCTATTGTAAGTTTATTTAAAAATTTATACTCTGATTTCTGGGGTCCACAGACTGAAGATATATTCAGAAGAAGTCTTCGTGCTTTAATCCTATCTGACATTCCTTTGTCTATATATGATATTGAGAGTTTCCTTACAAACTTCAAATTTAGAAAAACAATACTTTCTAATATTTCTGATAAGGATACCATTATTTATTTTGAAAATATCTTTGATAAATGGGGAAGTATGTCTCAATTAGATAGGATATCTCCTATATTAAATAAAATTGGAAGGATAAAAGGGGATTCATTTTTAAAAGATTTTCTTTCATCGGCAAGTCCCCAATTAGATTTTTCGAAATTATTTAAAAATGGGAAATCTATTTTTATAGATGTTAATAAAAGTATTATTGGAAATGATAATTCTAAGTTTATTGGTGCATTTATTCTATCATATCTACAACAATTTATCCTTTCAAGTAAGGGAAATTTTAGGTTTAGCATATATATTGATGAGTTTCAAAATTTTGTAAATGATAGTTTTCTTTTCCTCTTGTCAGAGAGTAGGAAGTATGGTGTAAATTTAGTACTATCAAACCAATACATTTCTCAAGTGGATTTGTCTTATCAAGATGCGATTCTGGAAAATTGTCGTAACTTTTTTATTTTTGATCAGGGAGGAAAATCATCTAATATTCTTTCATTAAGACTTAATGTTCAGTTAGCCCCAATATCGAAATATTTTATGTATGTAAAAATAGGAAACGAGTATTTCTTTACTATAAGGTTAATTAAGTAGGGTTTATAACTTAGAATAATAAACTGTAGATAAATATAGCATTTTTGAATTGTTATATCCTCCTAGTGTGTATACATATCCATTATATAGAGCAGATGTTGAATCAATTATATTTTGTGGAAGTGGTAATGTAGCTGTCCAAGCACCAATTGTTCCATTACTATTAATCTGTGCATAATATACCAATGAAGAGTTTTTGCTTCCTCCACCAATTTCATAAATATATCCATTGTATATTATTGTTGATTGCCCGCTAACACTTTGAGGAAGTGATGTAGTTGTATTCCATGATCCTAATGTGCCATTACTTTCAACTTTAGCATAATAAACAGTTGATAATGGAGTAGTTAAGCCCTCTCCTCCAACTGCATATATATATCCATTATATGCTACAGAATCAACTCCTTGAATTCCTTGTGGTAGGGAAGAGGTTGTGTTCCAAGCGCCAATAGTCCCATTTGTATTTATTTTTGAGTAATATACAGTTGGGATAGGACAGCTCGTTGGTTTGGAATATGGTGACGATGATGTACAGCTACTTATATTTGTTGTCTTCCCACCAATCTCGTAGAGATACCCTGCATATGCAATTGCAGTATCCCCTAGGAACTGAGGTAAAGATGATGTTGTATTCCAAGATGTAATGGTTCCATTATTATTAATCTTTGCATAATATACATATTCAGTGTCACTGGTAGCATTATTTGCTCCAATTTCATAAATGTATCCATCATATTCAGTTACTGATCCATATAAGACAGGTAAAACTGTCGTTGTATTCCAAGAACCGATGGTTCCGTTACTGTTAATTGGTGCATAATATACTGTTGATAATTGATTTCCGCTTACACCTCCACTGCCTGCAATTTCATATGGTAGTTGAATTTCTGCGGAGTTTACATTTCCTCCCATTCCACCAATTTCATAAATATATCCATTGTATGTAATTGATGTTGAATCTGATATATTTTGAGGAAGAGATGTCGATTTAATCCACCCTGTTACTGCGGGTGAATAACTACCATATACTACTGTATATATATTGGCCTTATATATGTATGTTAGAAAAATTATAAATCCTAAAAACACACATGAAATTATGAATAGAAATACAAGTACTCTATTGTATTTTGTGTTATATTCCATACACTTTTACTAGATTAGCATATTTCATTTTGTTATTCAATTCTTTGTGTTTTATTTTAATCCATTGTCTCATATGCATTGTGTACAAAGTATAAAATGTATTGAAAAATACCAAAGATCATGTATAATCTAATATTGTAAATATGAAAAGAAAATCCTTAAGAACAAAAGAAAAAGCGAGAGCTAAAGTACAAAGAATACAGATTAAGAAAAGGAAACTATTGAGGAATGCTGGTAATAAGTAGTATGTATAAAAAAAGGAGTTTATTTTTTAAAATATTGGCCATTACCGCTTTACTTTTTCTAAGTTTTACTCTGTTATTTGTAAAGCTTGAAAAGAATATTGTTGCACAAGATTTTAATAACTCTTCCAATACTATTATTGATGCTGGTGATTCTTATAATAAAACGGATAGTCAGGATACTGTCAAATTCATTAGTTTGAAAACTCACAAAATTTCCATTATTGTGTTAAAAGTATAGTGATTTAATATTTTATATTCAAAAATATTAATGGTATACTTTTCAAAATCCCGTTCTGGTGATTTATGTATATGTTAAATAAGCTTTTTACTTTTGGAAAAAATGGCAGTGCTTTTTTGGCAGGAAGACAGAGAACTATTATCTCTGCGGCGATCGTACTAATGATCGCTACTATTTTTGCTAAGCTATTGGGTCTTTTTAAGTTAACTTTACTTGCAAATATTTTTGGTCTCTCAAGAGAAATAGATATTTTTTATGCAGCTGATTCTGTGCCTCAAATCTTTTTTAATATATTAATAATAGGGTCTTTTAATACTGCTCTAATTCCTATAATTACTGGTCTTATTACAAGAAAGAAGACAGATCGTGCTTGGAAGGTTTTTAATTCATTCCTGAATATTTCTTCCCTGGTATTTTTTATTGTTGGTATCCTAGGAATTATTTTTTCATATGATATTGCTCAAATTTTTGTACATCTCTCATTTCTGTATAGTTCTTCGATAAAAACATTTTCTTCTTCTGAGATATTATTGATGTCTTTTATGATAAAAATATTGTTTTTATCTATTTTTATTTTAGGGGTTAGTTTTGTAATTTCTGCACTCCTACAGGTTTATAAAAGATTTTTAGTAACCCAGGTTGCAAATGTTGTTTTTAATTTAGGATTTATAGTAGGCATATTACTCTTTGTTCCTCTTTTTGGAGTGATAGGCCTTTGTTGGGGTATTGTTTTAGGTAGTATATTTCACCTTCTTGTACAGTTTCCTGTTGCAAAATATTTGGGATTCAGTTTTAAAAAAGCTTCTATAGATTTCCATGATAAATATGTAAAGGAAATATATACATTGTCTATTCCAAGATTTTTAGGAGTAGCTTTATCTCAATTGGCTTATTTTGTAGAATCTTTTATAGCTTTTGCTCTTGTACCTGGATCTCTTACTGCATTTAATTGGGCTACGAGTTTGTATATCTTTCCTGTTGCTGTGGTTGGGTGGAGTTTTGCTCAGGCAGTATTTCCTACAATTTCTGAAGAGTATGCCGGTGGCACAGTAGATGCATTTAAGAAAACTCTTTCTAAAACTATAAATCAAACGTTATTTCTTGTAATACCTATCTTTATTTTGTTTGTAATATTAAGGCTTCCAATAGTTAGGTTAATATTGGGGCCTGGTTCTAATAGCCAATTTGGATGGAATGATACGGTACTTACTGCATGGATATTACTATTCTTATCTTTATCTATTGTTGGTCAGTCTCTACTTGCTATACTTATACGTGCTTTTTATTCTATGAAAGATACTAAGACACCTGTGTTGACTGAGGCTTTAATTTTTTTTGTAAATATATTATTGGCATTATATTTAGTAAAAGTATTTGGAAATTTCCCTGTTGTATCATCCACAATAAAGAATCTTTTAAACTTGCATTATTATTTACATTTTCCTGCTGTTATGACTTGGAAGGCTGTTGGTGGTTTAGGCCTTGCAAGTGGGATAGCTGTTACCCTAAATGTCATTGTGCTTATAATTATATTACATAGAAGACTGAAAGGTTTCTCTTTCAGTGAATTTTATCACCCTATAATTAAAAAATTAATTTCAGGTGCTGTAATGTCTATCGTTATGTATGGTACATACAAGTTTTTAGATGATATATTAAATACTGCTAAAACTATAGATGTTATTTTCTTATTTTTAATTACTGCATATGTTGGAGTTTCTATATACCTTTTTGTATCTTTTATATTAAAAGATACAGATCTTGACCTTATATCAAAATCAGCATACTTATTGAGAGATTTTGTTTATGGAAACAAAATAAAATCTCTTTCTCCTGTAGAAGATGCAGTTCCTCCTGGAAGTTCTGAAGTCTAACTTTATTACATTTTGTTATTGACAAAGGATAAATATATTTGATAATATTCAAAACTAGCAATTGCTAAATTAATTTGATAATTTTTTATTAAAAAATACTATGGCAGAAAAGAAACCTAATATTAAACCTCTAGGTGATCAAATCGTTGTAAAACCTATTGTAGAAGATAAAACAACTAAGTCAGGTATTGTGATTCCTGACACAGTTTCAAAAGAAACTCCTCAGAAGGGAGAGGTTGTTGCTCTTGGAACAGGGAAAACTCTTAGGAACGGAAATAGAGTTCCTTTTGAGGTTAAGGTTGGAGATAAGGTTTTATTTAAAAAGTATTCTCCTACAGAAGTAAAAATAGATGATGTCGATTACCTTATAATGTCACAAAGTGATGTTTTGGGTATTATGGAATAATTATTTTATTTTAGTTAATTTTTATTATTATGGCAAAAAAAATAGTACTTAACGAAGAAGCAAGAGTAAAAATTAAAAAAGGTATTGATACTTTAGCTGATGCTGTAAAGATTACATTAGGACCAAAAGGTAGATTAGTTGCTATTGGTAAAAGCTATGGATCACCTCAGGTTACTAAAGATGGAGTTACTGTTGCTAAAGAGATTGAAGTATCTGATCCTTTGGAAAATGTTGGGGCACAGCTTATAAAAGAAGCTGCTGTTAAAACAGCTGACCTTGCAGGTGATGGTACTACTACAGCTACAATTCTTGCTCAGGCTATTATTAATGAAGGTTCTAAGCATGTAGTTGTTGGTGTAAATCCTATGCTTTTAAAAGAAGGTTTGGAAAAAGCGGCTAATAATGTTATTAAAAAATTGCAATCTTCTGCTAAGTCTATTTCATCTAAAGAAGAGATAGAACAGGTAGCAACGATAAGTGCAAATAATGATCCTGAGATTGGAAAATTAATAGCAGAAACAATGGATAAGGTTGGAAAGGATGGAGTCGTAACTGTTGAAGAATCAAAGACAATGACAAATGAGATTGAATATGTTGAAGGTATGAACTTCGATCGTGGTTATGTCTCCCCTTATTTTGTAACAGATGTTGAAAGGCAGGAGGCTATACTTGAAAATCCATATATTTTAATTGTTGATGCAAAAATAAATGCGATTAAAGATTTATTACCTATAGTTGAAAAGTTAGTACAGCAAGGTAAGAGAGATCTCTTAATTATTGCAGAAGAAGTTGAGGGTGAAGCTTTGGCTACTCTGATTGTTAATAAACTTAAGGGTGTGATTAATGTTGCTGCAATTAAAGCTCCTGGGTTTGGTGATAGAAAGAAAGCTATGCTTGAGGATATTGCTATTCTTACAGGAGGTACTGTTATATCAGAAGAGGTTGGAAGAAAAATAGAAAGTACAGAAATTGAAGATCTAGGTAAGTGTAGAAAGGTAGTTATTACTAAAGATGATACAACTATAATTGATGGTGCAGGGAAAAAATCAGAGATAGAGGATAGGGTATCCAATATCAAAAAGCAAATTGCAGATGCAACCTCTGACTATGATAAAGAGAAGTTACAAGAGAGAGTTGCAAAACTTTCAGGTGGAGTTGCTGTTCTTAAAGTTGGTGCTGCAACAGAAGTAGAACTTAAAGAGAAAAAGGACAGAATTGAAGATGCCTTAGCTGCAACTAGAGCTGCAGTTGAAGAAGGTATTGTTGCAGGAGGTGGACTTGCATTATTTAATGCCGCAAAAAGCTTAGATGATGGAAAGGATGGAATTGATTTTAAGAATAGGGAAAAAGATCTTGGTGTACAGATCTTAAAGAAGGCATTATCATACCCTATAAAACAGATAGTAAGTAATGCTGGAGCTGATTGGGAAGTTGTCTCTAAAGATCTTTCAGAAGAAAAAGGTTATGATGCTTATACAGGGAATCATGTTAATATGATTAAAGGTGGAATAATTGATCCTGTAAAAGTTACGAGACTTGCAGTTTATCATGCAGTATCTATTGCCTCAATGTATCTTACAATTGATGCTGTGGTAGTTGATGTCCCTGAAAAAGATAGTAAATCTTCTGATATGTCTGGAGGCTACCCAGGAGGTATGGGTGGTATGGATGGAATGATGTAATAAAATTATATAAATTTATTACATTAGTAGTGGGGGAATGTCATTTGGCATTCCCCTTTTTACTTGTGTTATACTGAAGTGTCTTTTATGTATACCCTAAATGAATCTCAACTAAAAGCTTGTAATAATATAGAGGGTCCACTGATTGTTTCTGCAGGACCTGGTACAGGGAAAACATTTTTAGTAATTGAAAAAATTAAATATCTTATAAAAAAGGGAGTAAAAGAAAACGAAATATTAGCTATAACCTTTTCACGAAAAGCAGCAGAAGAAATTAAAGATAGGCTGTCTGACTCATTGGGTTTTTTTCATAATGTACAGATATTTACATTCCATTCTTTTGCAGAAAATATAATTCGCAAATACCACGCTAATTTAAATCTTAATGAAGATTTTATTCTGATGGATAAGATGCAATCAATTGTCTTTTTAGAGGACCATATATTTGATTTTGAATTAAATGTTATTCGTCCAGTATCTAATCCATATAAAGATGTTGAAAAATTATTAAATTTATTTTCTAAATTTGAAGATAACTTCATCTCTCCTGAAGAAATCTTGAATAAAGAGTTCAAAAGTGAAGAGGAGAGGGAATGTGCTTATTTATATATACTCTGATT
>JAJZKG010000020.1 GCA_021809565.1 bacterium
TGGATATTTATCTTATAAGTATTTTAACTTTTATTTTTGGAATTTCTATTTTAAGTTTTAGCTTTTTTATATCATCACTTTTCTCAAGTAGAGGAAAATCTACAATGATAATTGCATCTACCATTTTTGTAATGTATGTATTTAATGTTGTTTATTCTCTATCATCCAGTTTAAAGTTGCTCAAATATTTTTCTATTTTCTACTACTATAATATAAATTATATATTTCAAAATAGTAATATAAAAATATCTTCTTTTATTGTTTTTATTTCTGTGTTTATAGTATTTCTGTTGTTAGGAATTTTTGTCTTTTTAAAGAGAGATATAGAAATATAGTTTTCTTGCTTCATTATAAATTAAAAGGGACCAATGTTTGTCCTGAATACTCGGAATGACTGGACTCGAACCAGCGACCTCTTGCTCCCAAAGCAAGCGTTCTAGCCAACTGAACTACATTCCGTTATATGCTGAGAGAGGGACTCGGACCCTCATGGATTGCTCCAACGGATTTTAAGTCCGTCGCGTATGCCAGTTCCGCCACCCCAGCAATATTTCAAGATTATATATTAATTCCTATATATTATCAAAAATATGCACTGAATATTAGTTATTAATTAAATTTTGTAATATAATATAAAAATTAATGGCAAATAACAATTATGCGTTCATAGATAGTCAGAATCTGAATTTAGCTGTGAGAGATCAGGGATGGATATTAGATTTTGGAAAGTTTAAAAAATATTTAGAAAACAAATACTCAGCCACTAAATGTTTTTTGTTTATAGGTTTTATTGATGAAAATCAATCTATGTATACTGCATTGCAGAAGATGGGCTATATCATTATTTTTAAACCTACACTTACTAGAAATGGTACAGTGAAGGGAAATTGTGATGCAGAACTAGTATTACAGGCAATGATTGAAATACCTAATTATGATCAGGCAATAATAGTTACAGGAGATGGAGATTTTTATTGTCTAGTAGATTATCTAGATACTAATTCTAAACTTAAAGTATTACTGATACCCAATAAAAATCTCTATAGTAGTCTTTTTAAGAAAGTTGCTAGTGGGAAAAAATGGTTTGTTAATGATTTAAAATTGAAGTTAGAATACAAGGGATCAAGAACCAGGAGATCTAGTTTGAAGGAATCTGACTCAGTTGAATCCTGATATAAAAAGAGGAAAGGTTCTGTTTAAGCATGGAGTCTTAAACCGCCCCTTTCCGTCTTGATTCTGTTTTATTATAGCAAACTAATATATATTTGTATATGTTAAATTTTCCTTTTTCTAGATTTCATATATAATGGCATATATGGAATCTACAGGCCCAGAATTAAATCCACAGAAAGAAGATGAATTTGAAGGAACTCACTCCAAAAATATTTCTCTGTCCAAATTTTTAAAAAAATCTACAAGAGGAAAATCATCTTTAACTAATTCTAGTAGTAGAAAAATAATACAAAAGGCTTTAGACAAGAAAAAAAATAACACTAATAAAACTAGAAGAGTAGTATATATGATCTTTACTGTTTTCATAACAAGTGTAATTACACTCGTGACCATAATGGTTATATCTTTAGCAATAGTATCTAGTGTCTACTTAAAAGGGCTACCCAAGGTTACTGTCCCACTTCTTCGTAATCATTCAGAAAACACCCTCATATACTCCAGGAATGGCACATTAATTGATACAATATATGGGAATCAGAATAGGGAATATGTTAAATATAATCAGATATCTCCATATATGATTAAAGCTATGATTTCTGCTGAAGATGTACACTTTTTTAGTGAGAACCTTGGTATAGATCCTGTTGGAATTTTACGTGCTTTATATAATGATATTTTTCACTCTAGTTCTGGTATACAAGGAGGAAGTACTATTACTCAACAATTAGTGAAGCTGACAGCTCTTTCAAATAATCAGACATTAAAAAGAAAGGTACGTGGTTTGTTTTTAACTCTAGAGGTTTCGTCAAAGTACTCTAAAAAACAAATATTACAGGCATACCTAAATGATATTTCTTTTGGTGGAGATGTATATGGTATACAGATGGCATCAGAAACATATTTTGGTATACCAGCAAAAGATCTTAGTATTGCACAATCATCATTGTTAGCTGGTATAGTACAGGCTCCAGGAGTATATTCTCCATTATATGGTACCCATCCTGAATTAGCATTTCAAAGGCAAGCTTATGTATTAAACCAAATGTTGGTGCATAAAAATATAATACAAATACCTGTATCTCAAATAAAGAAAGCGGAAACTACAAAATTAACATTCAATACAACATTAAATAATCTTATTGCTCCTTGGTTTATATATTACACAAGGGCATATCTTGATCAAATGTATGGGACAAAAAGAGTTGATCAAGGAGGTTTTAGAGTATATACAACTTTAAGTTTGAAGCTACAAAATATTGCACAGAATGCAATAACTACTGGAGTTAATACATTAGTGAATCAAGGGTACAATACTCATAATTCCTCTCTTGTTGCTTTAAATCCTAAAAATGGACATGTACTTGCTATGGTTGGATCTGTAAATTACAATGCAAATACTAAATATGTAAAAGGTGCAGTCAATTCTACTTTATCGCTCATATCACCAGGATCTTCTTTAAAACCTTTTGTATATATAACTGCATTTGAAAAAAAATTATTAACTCCAAATTCTATTGTTTATGATACGCCTCTTGATATTGGAGGATGGCAACCTACTGACTGGAATGGGACATATATGGGTGCTATAAGTGTAGCTACAGCATTACTTCAATCAAGAAATATACCTGCAATAAGGACAGCTGAACTAACAAGTTTACAAAGTGTATTTCAGACTTTTAGGAGTATAGGATTGAGTGAGTTTACCAATAAAAGTATTAATCAATGTGGTTATACTGCAGTCATTGGTGGATGTGATATAACTACACTTGAAGAGGCTCAAGCTTATGATACTTTGGCTAATTATGGGACTTTTTATAAGGCGTCTCCAATAGATAAAATATACAATAAATATAACAAATTAATATATAACAATACTAATCCAAAAGGTACTAAAGTATTTAGTAAACTTTATGTAGAAATGGTCATAAGTATAATTAAACATTATTACACTATGGCTCCTGTTATCAATCAAGGATATCAAGTGGCAGGTAAAACAGGGACATCTAATAATCATATAGATAATATTTTTGCAGGGTTCTCCCCAAACCTTACTGCGGTAGTTTGGTCTGGTAATGATAACTATTCCTTTACATCTAATAACACATGGGGAGAGACCACTGCCGCACCTATATGGAATAATTTTATGCTCCAAGCCTTAAAATATTATAAAAAAACCAATTTCAATTTAAGTTTATGGAATTATAATTATTATTCTGGTACTTTTTTATGATATTAATTGAATAATATTAACATTTGTTATATTATATAGAGGAATCTAGATTCAACATGTAATTCCTTAATTTAGTATTATGCATTATGAAAAATAAAGATCCAAAATCTTTTGTGAATGGTTTATTGAAGTTCTTTTTAGTTGATTTTTTAGAAACTGTAGTTATTACTCTTGCTATAGCAATTGTAATATATATATTTATAGCATCCCCACATGTTGTGGTAGGAGAATCTATGATGCCTAATTTTCTAAATCATGAATATCTTCTTACAAATAAACTTATTTATACTTACTCTCAGCCTCAAAGGGGTCAAGTTATTATTTTTAATTACTCTCCAACAGAGGAGTATATAAAAAGGATAATTGGGCTTCCAGGGGATACTATAGAGGTTAGAAATGGATCTGTATATGTAAATGGAGAATTACTCCATGAAGGGGCATATTTAAATAAATCTGTGAAAACTTTTGGTATGGCTTTTCTTCCTAATAATGTAACTATTACAGTTCCTAAGGGGGAGTATTTTGTTATGGGAGATAATAGAGAGAACAGCTCGGATTCACGAGAATGGGGATTTGTAAAAAGATCTGCAATCAAAGGAGAAGCTTGGTTTGTATATTGGCCTTTAAACAGGTTTGGATTTGTTCCTACAGTACATTATTACACTAAGAATAACCAGATTTATTCTACACTAAACTAATGATAATAACTATTGCAAATCAAAAAGGTGGAGTAGGGAAGACTACCTCGGCACTTAATATAGGTGCCTATCTTGCAGAATCAGGTAAAAAAGTTCTTCTTGTTGATTTTGATCCCCAGAGTAATTTAACTTCAGGATTAGGACTATTAAATTCTGAAGTTGACGGTGTAAGAGCTCCTTCGGTGTATGATATGATAATAAATGGGAAGAAAGCTGAAGAGGTTTTTGTCGCATCAAGTATAGAAAATTTATATGTAATTCCTTCAAGCATATCTTTGGCTGGTGCAGAAATTGAACTTGTAGGACAAATCTCAAGAGAGAGTAAATTAAAATCTACACTAGGTGCTTTTGCAACACAGTATGATTATGTCATTATTGATTCGCCTCCTTCTTTGGGTATGCTTACTATTAATGCTTTTGTTGCATCAGACCATATCATTGTTCCTGTACAGTGTGAGTATTTTGCATTAGAAGGTATATCTCAACTTTTAAATACTGTATCAATGATAAAAGATTCTCTAAATCCTAAACTTGAAATATCAGGTGTTATTTTAACTATGTATGATACAAGAACTAAGATATCTGAATCTGTAGCCTCAGAAATAAGGAGCTTTTTTAAAGGTCAGACTTTTGATACTATAATTCCTAGAAACGTTAAGCTTGCTGAAGCTCCTTCTTTTGGACAAACTATAAAACAATATGATGCAGCATCATCAGGAGCTTCAAGTTATAGGAAACTTGCTGACGAAATTTTACTAAGATTTAAATAGTAATGGATAATCAAAAAGATAATTTGGAACAAGATGATCTAAAAAAACAAACATTAGGTAGAGGTCTTTCGGCTTTGATCCAAAATGCATCAGTAGATGGATATAAGGAAGTATCATTAACACTTATCATACCTAATCCATATCAACCACGTAGAGAACCATCTAAAGAATTAGATGAACTCATAGCTTCAATTAAAGAAAACGGCATACTATCACCTTTACTTGTTACAAAGGCTGAAGAGGGAAAATATCAGCTTATAGCAGGAGAAAGGAGACTAAATGCTGCAAAAAAACTAGGTCTTTTGAAAGTTCCTATTATAATTAAAGAGGCTCTAAATGAAGAATTATTGGCTTTTGCAATAATTGAAAATTTCCAAAGAAAAGATCTAAATGTTATGGAACAAGCAGTAGCTATATCTAATCTTCAAGATCAGTTTGATATGGATATACTTGATATTGCAAAAAAAATAGGTATATCTAAAGCTACAGCAGAAAGTTATTTAAAACTATTATCTCTCCCTCAGTTTATTCAGGAAGCTATATATAACAATAAGATTGTTTTATCTCAAGCAGAAGAATTATTGAGGCTTACAGATTTAAAATTACAACAAAGCCTTCTAAATAAGATGATAAAAGATGGTCTATCAGGAAGTAAGGCTCACGAGCTTATAGACAAGCTTCTTGCAATGAACCCAAAACTGGGTGTGAAAAAAGCTAATGTTCTCGATCAAAGAGCACTCATTATAGAAAACCATCTTAAATCATACTTTGGTAGGGTTAAAATAAAAAGAAATTCTTATGGTAAGGGAAGTATAAATATTGCTTTTGGATCTGATCAAGAACTTGATGATATTTATAAAAAACTCAATATAAATTCATCTGTTGCAGGAAGAAATTGAATATTTCCCAGTTTTTGTGTTATTATCATTACAAATTTGGGGGTATAGCTCAACGGTAGAGCATCAGCCTTTTAAGCTGTTTGTTCCGGGTTCGAATCCCGGTGCCCTCAAGTAATATGACACTCCTGTCTAAATACCCCAAATGTATTGGTATGTCTGGCTGCAAGTGCTAGTTGACTCAAGTAATCATAGAAATATTTGACAAATACATACCAAAAGTATATACTTTTGGTATGAGTGAGTATGCAGTTATAAATCTTAAAACCAATCCTCAAATTAAGAAGTTAGCATCAAGAACTGCTAAGAGACTGGGTATTAGTATTAGTTCAGTTTTAAATAATGAGTTAAAACGTTTTATTGCAGAACAAAGCGTAATATTTGAAATACCAGAAGTTCCTAATACTAAAACTGATAAACAAATATCTATTTCAAAAAAACAAATAGAATCAGGGGACTATTATAAATTTGATGATACAAAAAAATCTTTGGATTTTCTCTCTGACGCACTAAAGTAATTATTATGCAGATATCATACTCTAGACATTTTATTAAGTATGCAAAGAGATTAAATCCAGAATTACGTAAAAAAATACAAAGTAGAATAAATATATTTAGTAAAAATCCTCTTGATCCTGTACTTCGCAATCATGCATTAAAAAGTAAATATAAGGATTATCGCAGTATTGATATAACAGGTGATATACGAGCACTTTATCTACAAAGAGAAAATGAAGTAATCTTTGATGTAATAGGTACACATAGCCAACTTTATGGTTAAGAAATTAAATATAGCTTTTTATTAATCTAATAATCCAAACCAAAAGCGGTTCGATCTGAGGTACTTTAAGGTCAAGTAAGATAGCAATAAAAATTAAAACATTATTGATACAATTGATTGTTATATAGACAATGATTGTATAATTCTAGTACAATTTTATTATTAACAATATCCCTATAGTATAGTATTATATCCCATACTGTGATATAATTTGATTGATTATGTCACCTGAAATAGAACAGATACAATTTGGAGTTGGTTCAATAGATGTGCCTATACATGAAGTTGTAGGAACTTCTGAATATCAAGTTTCAAGTAAAGAAGAAATAGCAGGATTACAAGAAGAGTTTCTCTCTAGCTTTCTTCAGACTACAGAATGGGCAGAATTTAAAATGCAAAAAGAAGGTGTTATACCTCATTATATAGTTTTTAAAGATGGATCTGCTACATCTGGCTATGCAGTTTTATTAATTCAAAGAAAGTCTCTTTTTAAAAAAGAGTTGTATGTTCCACGTGGTCCTGTATTAAGAAACCCATTACAATTTGAAGGTGCAATAGCTTGTATCGAAGATTTTGGAAGAAGACATCACTTATCTTCCCTAAAAATAGAGCCTGATTTTAGAGATGGTCATTCTGGTCAGATTGATTATCAAAGTGTTTTTAGAAAATATAAAAAAGTGGATCATGATGTTGGAGTTCAACCTACAAAAGTTGCATTACTTAAAATAGGATCTCGAAGTGAAATGGAAGGTCAGATAAATTCAAAATATAGAGGTAGAGTTAGGAATAAATTTGATTTAAAACTTAAGGAAAATGAAACTGTAGAAAATTTCTTTGATATATACTCAAATACAGCAGAAAGACAGCGTTTTACAAAAAGAGATATAACATATTTTAGAGATATGCAAAGGGTGCTAAAAGATAAAGCAAAAATATTTGGAGTATATCGTGGTGATACACTTATTGCCTCGTCTTTTGATATCTTACATGGAGACACATTAACATATCTTTATTCTGGGTCAATGAGAGAGTATAACAATATGTATCCAGGGTACTTTTTAGTATTTGAATCCGCTTTAGCAATGAGAGATAGAGGAGCTCAAATAATGGATTTATGGGGTGTGAGTGATGATAACCCAGAGTGGAAAGGATTCTCTGAGTTTAAAAGAAATATGGGTTCTCGTGTGGTAAACTTTCCTGGTAGTTTTGAGACTGCATTAAAGTAGATTCTTATATATTTATTTTCTTACAAATTTGTATAAAAAATAATATAATTTGTTTAATGGTAAATCAAAGCTTCCTGGAAAATCAATAACCTTACCTCCAATATTTTTCTTGAATTCTGAAAACCCTTGCCATTTTGTATTATCATCACTAACTCCCCAAAGGTCTGTGACCTTTATACCATCATCTTTCATAGACAGTGATGACTCAAAGACAAGAAAATATCCTGGATACATATTGTTATATTTCTTATCTGATCCGGAATAGAGATATGTTAGTGTATCTTGCCATAATATGTTAAAAGATGCTGCTATTAGTGTATTATTGTAATATACAGCAAATATTCTCACATGATCTTTAAAATAAATTTTCATATTCTTAAAATACTCTACATTCCTTTGTTTAAAATGTTTCATGTTGGCTGTATCTGAATAAACTTTAAAAAATTCACTAATATCCTCAATAGTTCTTAACTCTAGATTGAATTTATTTCTGATTCTACCCCTATATTTTGAAGGTATATTCTTTATCATGGAATCCCTATCTCCAACATCCAACATAGCAGTTTGTATTGGTTGTATAAAATCATTAACCTTGATATATTTTTTAAATATGTCAGAGTAGTTAATGTCAGTGTCTATGTGATCAGGTTCTATTTTTAGAAGGGATACATGTTGTTTTTTGGAAAAATCTTCAATACTTGATATAGCATCTTTAAATTTTGAATAATCATTTAAAATTGGTCCTCGTGGCACATATGCTAGTTTAAAAAAGTATTTTTTATCTATTAATAAAACACAATATCCATATACTCCAGAACTACCTTCAAAAATGAGATAGTGGGTATCCCAATTTTTAAATTCGGCCCAATATGTAGTTTGTAGGAAGTTAGATTTAAATTTTTCTTGTAAGGCTAATACCTCTTCCTTATTTGCAACTCTATATTCATGCATTATGTATATATTTTACCAAGAAGATTTGATCCTGTCATTGTTTTAGGTTTTTCTAACCCTAGAAGATGTAATATTGTAGGTGCAAATAA
>JAJZKG010000008.1 GCA_021809565.1 bacterium
ATATAGAAAAAATAAAAGATATAGTAGAAGGATCAAATAAGATCCTTATTGTATCTCATACAAGGCCAACCTATGATAGTATAGCATCTGTACTTTTAGTATGGCATTTTTTAAGTATCAATTTTAAAAAGAAAATAGACATATATATTCCAAAATTTCCAGAAAGATTAGAATTGTTACTTAATTATTCAATGTTACTACAAGATGATATACAGGATGAATATCCTAAACTTGAGTATACTATATCGATAAAAAAAGATGATGTAAAAATAGACTCAGTTAGATATGAATATGATAAGAATAATTTTAAATTTCATGTAAAATTACACAATGGTGAATTAGATACTTCAAATGTTAATATTCAAAGAGGTGAATTTTCATATGATACTATTTTTACCGTAGATACTCCTGATTTGAATTACCTAGGAGAGCTATACAAGGTATATAAGAAAGATTTAGACAATAAAGATAAAATTAAGATAGTTAACATAGATTCACATATTGATAATAAACAATATGGAATGTTTAATTTAACAGACAATAATGTTAATTCAACTGTCCAGATAATTTATCATATGTTAATTGCTATTGATTCTATAGTATCAAAAAAAGATTACCAGTTGGTATTAATGGGCATACTTTCTAATACTGATTTTCTACATGGTAAGTCTATTACTGAAAAAACTTTTATGGATGTTTCTAATATTATCAATAAAGGTGGAGATTTGAACTTGGCCACTATTGATTTATCTGCGCCAAGATCTATATCTGATTTAAAAGAAAAATTTGAAATATTGAAGAACGCTAAAGAGGTAGAGTTTAAAAAATCTACATTTGTGATATCTAATATAAAACAAGGAGAGTTAACTTCTACATCTCTTCTTAATGATATATATATAAAAGGAGCTCTATTTACATGTATATTTGTAGGAGAAGGAATCCAACCCCAAGATAATTACAAGATTTATCTTAAAGATTTTAGTGATGTTATAAAGGTAAATAATATTAAGAAATTGTATTCCGATTATAAGCTAGAAGCTGGAGTGTACGTATTCAGGGACACAGGATCTATTGATGATATTGTGAAAAAAATTATTGGTATAATTTAGTTACTACTCTTTATCAGATTCTGAAGCTTGTTTCATTGAGAATTTTAATCTTCCCTGATCATCCTTTCCTATAATCTTTATAAGTACAGTGTCTCCTTCAGATACTATGTCTGTTGGGTCTTTAGTAAATGTATCTGACATCTCAGATACGTGGACAAGTCCTGATATTGATGGGGTAACATTTATAAATGCCCCATAAGTTGTAATTTTAGCAACTGTACCTTCATAAGTGTGTCCAATTTCGACCTCTTTTGTTATATTCTCAATCATCTTAAGAGCAAGGGCAAACTGTTTTTCCTCTACTGCAGATATTGATATAGATCCATCATCTGATATCTCTATGTCTGTACCAGATTTTTCTATAATATTTTTGATAGTTTTTCCTCCGCCTCCAATAACCTCTCCTATTTTAGTAGGATCTATTTTTATGATTTTGATTTGTGGTGCATATATTGATAAAGATTCTCTAGGAGTAGGCAACACTTCAAGCATTTTGGATAGTATGAATAAACGAGCTTTTTTTGCCTGTTCTAGTGCTTCTTTTAGTACTTCTATCGATATTCCTTTTAATTTATTATCCATTTGTAATGCTGTAATTCCATCTTTAGATCCAGCAACTTTAAAATCCATATCTCCAAAATGATCTTCTGGACCTTGAATATCTGTTAGGATAACATATTTTTTTGTACTTTCATCCATAACAAGTCCCATGGCTATACCTGATATTGGATTTTTAATTTTTACACCTGCAGCCATTAATGCTAGAGTAGATCCGCATACAGATGCCATAGATGATGACCCATTAGAAGATAAAGTCTCAGATACTACTCTTATTGCATATGGAAATTCACTCATTGGAGGAATTTGGCGTTCTAATGCTCTTTCAGCTAAAGCTCCATGTCCTATATCTCTACGTGATGGATAGTATAAATTTCTACTTATCTCACCTACTGACCATCCTGGAAAGTTATAATGATGCATATATCTCTTGACCTCTTCTCCTTCTATATTTTCTATGGTCTGGCTTTGTTTTGCAGAAGCTAGTGTAGCAACTGACAAAATCTGTGTTTCGCCTCTTTGAAATATTGCAGAACCATGGGTTCTTGGTAAAATATCGATTTTAATATATAAAGGTCTTACTTCATCTAGAGCCCTCTTGTCTGGTCTTATACTATTTTTTAATATTCCCCCTCTAAATGATCTTCTAAACAATTCGTGTACAGCTTCCTCCACATCTTTAGGATCATGATCAGTATCGAAGGTTTCTCCTATTTTCTTCTCAAGTTCTTTATTCTCAGTGTCCCAAATTGATTTTTCGATATCATCATGGAATTTAGAGTCAATTTCTTTCAATAAACTTTCATCTACTCCATGTTTTATATACTCTATCTTATTGTCATTATTAATCTCATTTAGAAAATCATTCTGTATATCAATAAGAGGTTTTGTTTGATTTTTTGCAAATTCTATTGCTTCAATCATTTTGTTCTCAGGTATGTTATTTGCGCCTGCTTCAATCATAGAGATTGAATCTTTAGTAGAGGATATAAAAAGATTTAAGTCAGATGAATCTAGTATTGTAGGTATAGGGTTTAATATAAATTCATTATTTAAAAGTCCTACTCTAAGCCCAGCAACTGGGCCTTCAAAAGGTATACCTGCAACCATTAAAGCTAGTGATGCTGCTGAAATTCCTATTATTACTGGATCATTTAACTTATCATATGAAAGTACAGTAACTACGAGCTGTATCTCATCCCTGAAGTCTTCTTTAAAGATAGGTCTGATAGATCTATCAATCATTCTTGCTTTTAAAATTTCATTACTTGAAGGTCTCCCTTCTCTTTTGATAAATCTTGAAGATGAAATCATTCCACTAGCATAGAGTCTCTCCATGTATTCTATAGTTAAAGGAAAAAATCCAGGATTCTCCTTCATTTCTCTTGTTACTACAGTTGCAAGAACAACAGTTTCACCCATGGTAGCTAAAATTGAGCAATGTGCTTTTGGTGCAAATACTCCGGATTCAAATGAAATCTTTGTGTCTCCCAGGGTAGTTTCTTTTCTTACAATCATCTCTTAATGCCTAACCTATCTATTAATACCTTATATCTCTCAGGATCTTTATTCTCTAAAAATTGCAATATTCTTCTTCGCTTACCTACTATTTGCAATAATCCTCTTCTTGAATGATTATCTTTCTTATTTTCTTTTAGATGTTCGGATAATTGCAATATTCTTTTGGTAAAGAGTGCTGTTTGTACTTCTGGAGAACCATTATCACCTTCGTGTGTAGAAAAATGTTTTATGATTTTATCTCTTGTCTCATTGATTAAATTAATCTCTGATTCTTTTTTTCTTGCCATATTAAAACCAATAAAATACTCACAATCTTAACAAATATATATCATGAGTATTTGAAAAATCTTTTTGTATACTATTATAAAAGTTTAATTAGTAAAAGAAGCTTGACCTTATGTTATCAAAGAATTTTCTAAAAGTCAATTTTTTGTACGGGTCACATACATTTGAGATCTTAACCTTAAACTGTTATCATTCAGGTATGCTTGACAAATCTGACTTACAACAAATCAAAAAATTACTACATGAGGAAGTAGACCCTATTAAAGATAACATAAATCTTTTGAAGGGTGATGTAAGTGGTTTGAAAGATGATATGAAAAGTGTAAAAGGTGATATTGGTGTTTTGAAGGGTGATGTAAGTGGTTTGAAAGATGATATGAAAAGTGTAAAAGGCGATATTAGTGTTTTGAAGGGTGATGTAAGTGGTTTGAAAGATGATATGAAAAGTGTAAAAGGTGATATTGGTGTTTTGAAAGACAATAGTAGTAAAATTAGGAAAGATATCAATACAATAGTATCATTTTTTGACCGTGAATATGTAGATTTAAGAGATAGAGTTAGTCGTATAGAAGAAATTCTTAAATTAACTCCAAGGTAAAATAAATTTCAATATTATTTAAATACTTGTCATAATTTTTAATACATCAGCATATATCTTTAGTATAACTATTTTATATAGTATTATATTGAGGCAAAAGTTATAATGGAATATATTTTTGATTTAAATTATGTCTTTGTTTAAAAGGGATAAAAGTTTTAATACTTTTGCTTTTAATAGAAAAAAGCAGCAAGGATTGCTTGGAGCTATACTATTCTCTATAGGATCAATTATAGGAGGTGGTATATTTGCTCTTACAGGTATTTCACTTAATATTGCAGGTCCAGGGGCAATTGTTTCATATATAATTGCTTTTTTTATTATTCTAATATCTGCAATATCATATGCACAACTATCAGCTTTATATATTTCAGACGGAGGGGGCTATTTATTTATAAAGAAACTTTTAGGTAATTTCCTTGGATTCATATCAGGATGGGCTATATATATAAGTGGAGCTATATTTATAGCTTTTGTACTTTCTGTTTTCGGGGATTATATGTCTACCTTTTTTATCCATGGGATACATGCTATATATTTCTCTTTTATAGCTTTAATTGCTCTTATGATTCTAGCGTACCTAGACTTATCTGACACTAAATGGTTTGAGGGTGTACTAGTAATGGTGACGATATTTATACTATTTTTATTTGGGTTATTTGGAGTAGCACATTTTAATATATCTCATTTTGCTAATTTTTTTCCATATGGAGGTGGAGGTGTATTTAAAGTAATAGGTATTTTATTTATCTCATTTATGGGATTTCAGGTCATTTCTAACATGGAGGTAGAAACTAGAGATCCTAAGAAAAATATACCAAGGGCAATTATTCTATCACTGATATTTGTTCTTGTAATCTATCTCTTAGTTGTTATTGCAACAATATCCGATCTTGGATCAAATTTTAATGTAGCATCTGTAGGATTGGCGGCTGAGAAATCTATGGGGACTCTTGGATTTTTAATTCCACTGGCTGCACTATTTGCTACCCTATCTACTGCCAATTCAAACATAATTTCAACCACTAGAACAATATCCAGCATGGCTTTAGAGAATCAGATATCTTCAAAATTTGTTAAATTGAATAAATATGATGCACCAAAAAATTCCCTGATTTTCATCTTTTTAGTTACCACACTATTTTTGTTGGTAAATAACATAAATTTTCTTGTTGAAGTGGCTGCAACAATTGTAATGTTTTTATTTATACTTATTAATTTTGCTGCAGTTATGCTCCATATTAGATTTCGTGATATAATAGGCGAGAAAACTTTTAAAAGATTGGGTGGTGAAATACTTCCACTTCTTGGGGTTGTAGCTACAGTAGTGATGTTGCTTTCTGTATCTATATTATCTTTCATAGTAGCATTGCTTCTTGTTTTCATGGGAGTTTTTTATTATGAGAAGAAAAATATCAAAAGCCCCTCATTAATAATAAATAATATAAGGAAGAAAGTTTATAGAAGATAAATAAGGTCTATAAATATGAAACAAATAAGAAATAATTTTTGTATATATATATAGGTGAATGGCTATAACTGATGAAGAGCTGGTTGCCAATTTTAGAAAGACTGGAGATATAAAGTTCTTTGAGGAATTGGTTAATAGATATAAGAATAGTATATACAATTTCACCTTGAGGTATCTGTCACATAGGGAAGATACTGAGGATATAGTACAAAATATATTTGTCAAAGTATATTTTAAACTAGATAAATATGATGAGAAAAAAGCTTCTTTTAAAACATGGATCTATAGAGTCTCTAAAAATACGATATATAATAAATTTAGAGAAAGAAAACTTTTAAGTTTAAATTTTGAAATAACTGATACTCATAAAGAGGAAGATGCATATGAGAGAGAGAATTTAATACAAGTAGCATTGAATAAAATAGGAAAAAAATATAGAATAGTGTTGTTAATGTATTATATGGAAGGTTTCTCATACATCGAAATATCTAAAATTTTAAATCTTCCACTTGGTACAGTAAAAACTAGAATTAGAAGAGCAAAAGGAAAAATTAAGAATGAACTTGATGGATATATTTAACAATTTACAAGCTTATAAATTGAGTAAAAGTTTTAATAATGATCTTATAGAAAAGATCAATAGGAAAAGGAAACTTTATATGCTATACTATCCATTTATATTTGGATTTTTATTGATATTTTCAATTATTGTAGCTATAATATCTGTTTTTCAGATATATTATCAAACTAGTGTTGCGATATTAGTATTGGCTTTTTCTGTTATAGTTTTTATGGTAGTATTATTTCAAATTAAAGATATATGGAGAAAAGTAAACTTGTTATAATCTCCCTTTCGGCTGGAATTATTTCTGCTGTATTACTATTTCTATCTTTTTCTTTGGGAGCATTATTTGGTTCTCATTTGAGATTTTATGGTTATCACCAAAGCCAAGGTCTTCATCAGGAGAATATTGCTGTTTTAGGTAAAATTAAATCTTTTAAAAATAATACACTTAAGGTATCAACATTAGCTGGAGATACTCTATCTTTAAAGCTGTCTAAACATGCCGTTGTTAAAAATTTGTCAGGTAAAATTGAAAATAAAAGTGTACTTTCTAAAAAAGGTACGCACATATATATAAAAAAGCAAGGAGGCTTGCTCATTATAATAATTTTATAAAAAAGGAAATAAGTAAAAATATGGATGATAAATTAAAAGTGATTACACTTGGAGGTGTAGAAGAAGTAGGTATTAATTCTACTATTATAGAACTAGGTCAAGATATAATTGTTATTGATTTTGGTTTAGGATTTTCAGAAGATAATTTATATGGTATCGATTTTTTAATACCAAATTTTGAATATTTACAAAACAATAAAGATAAAATAAGAGGGTTTGTTATTACTCATGGACATCTTGACCATATAGGTGGATTAGCATATGTCCTTGATAAACTTGGTAATCCTCCAATTTATGGAACCAAGATGACTGTTGAAATAATTAAGGAAAAGCTTACTGATAGATCGATTGGGTTAAAAAACAAGGCGAGGATAATAGAATTCTCTCCAGAAGATAAATTCAATTTAGGCGCTTTTAGTATGAGTTTTTTCAGGGTTAATCATAATATTCCAGATTCAGTTGGAATTATAGTTGGTACAAAGTTTGGGAATCTTGTGCATACTGGAGATTTTAAGTTTGATAATACTCCATTTGAAGAACCCGTTACCCAGTATCATAAAATAACAAAAGTCGGAGAGGAAGGGGTTTTACTATTAATGTCTGATAGTACAAATGCCAACAAGTCAGGTATGTCTGTTTCTGAGAGTGCCATAACCCCGATTTTAGAAAATATTATGATACATTCTGAAGGAAGAATTATTGCCGCAACCTTTTCATCTTTATTAACAAGGGTAAATCAATTAGTATCTCTATCACATAAATATGGGAGGAAGGTAGCTATTTCAGGCTTATCTATGGAGAAGACTATTAAGATTGCTAAGAACCTTGGTTATTTAGATGTACCAAAGGATACATTTATAAAAATTTCAGATACTTCGAAGTATCCAGATAGAGAGATTCTTATAATAACGACTGGAGCTCAAGGAGAAGAGAATGCAGGGTTGATGAGAATGATATTAGGTGATCACGCACAAATTTCAATAAAAAAGGAGGATACAGTAATATTGTCTTCATCCGTAATACCTACTAATGCTGCATTAGTACAAAAACTTCTTGACTATATAGTAGGTTCTGGAGCTAATGTTATCCATCAAAGTATTATGGATGTACATGCTGGTGGACATGCTCACCAAGAAGATCATAAACTTTTATTGAATTTAATAAAACCAAGATATTTTATGCCTATAGAAGGGTATCAATCTTTTCTTGATTCTCACAAAAAAACTGCAAAGTCTGTAGGGATTAAGGAAGATAAGATTTTGATGCCTAAAAATGGAAGCGTATTTGAATATCAAGAAGGTAAAGGGTTTGTTCAAGGTGAAAGGATTACTCATGTTCCTGTAAGGATTGCCAATAATTTACTAGGAGATATAGGGAACAAGGTTATGAAGGAGAGAGAACAATTATCTGAAAATGGGATATTACTTATAAATATAAATATTGATGCCCAAAAGAAAATGATTGGAACACCTAACATAATATCTAGAGGTTTCATATTTTCAAAAGAAAATTATAAATTAATTCGCTATATAGAAGAAAATATAAATTTTATGTTTAAAGATAAAATCTATGAAAAAATACCTGATCCTCAAGATATGAGGAATACAATTGCAAAATCTGTATCAACTATGTTGGTTGAAAAATATGGGAAGAATCCATTAGTGCTTGTTGTTTTAAGCCAATGATATCAAATTTTGTTAAAATAATAGGGAAAGAGATAATAAATGATAGATATATAATCTTGACATTGTCTAAACCAGAAGATTTTACATTCAAAGCAGGACAATATTTAATCTTGAAACTCAAAGATAAATTACAACGAACATATTCTATATTGTCCAAAGAGGAAGATAGTTTTATCTCTTTTGGAATAAAAATAGATGAAGGTCTTGGTGCCCAGACAATTTTATATGATATGAAGTTAGGAGATAATGTAGAAATATTGGGACCTTTTGGTAAATTTACATACGATAAAAAAAATCAAAAAGAGTCCAAAGATATTTTTATAGCTACAGGTATAGGTATTACCCCTATAAAAAGTATTATAGATAGTTCACCTTCTAGTAAAAATATATATCTTTTTTGGGGAGTAAAAGATAAATTAGATTTGATATTTAATTTTCCTTCACTTGGTGATAGATTTAAGTATACATTTTCGAAGGAGAAGATATATGTACAAAGTATTATGGGAGATTTGATAAAAATGAATCAGAATGATGAAATGTCATTTTATATATCTGGACATCCAGATAACGTAGAGAGTATAAAAAAATTTATAATCTCAAGTTATAAAAAAGTAGAGATAGAAAAAATATATACAGAAAAATTTTAATAGGAGTCTAAATTAAATGAGAACAAAAAATCCTACTATATTTCAAATACAGCTTGGACAGAAGTTAAAGAAGGCTAGAGAGGAGCTTGGTGTAAGTAAATCTGAACTTGGAAGAAGGCTTGGTGTTTATAAGAAGGAAGTTGCTTTGTATGAAGAAGGTACAAGGAGGATATCTGTTTATAGAATGCAGGAACTAGCAAGGGCATTAGAGAAAAGCGTTCTTTATTTTTATACAGAAAATAAAGACTTAATGACAGATATAATCCAAAAGTGGAATTATGATAAGGGTGTTTCGTATACAAATATTCCATTAGTGGAAAAAATATACCCTGATAATCTTTTGGATACTATGTATACATCAAAAACTACAGTTTCTGTTCCTTTCAATGCAATTAAACTTTATGATTCTATTATAGCTATAAAGGTGAAGGATCTTAAAACTGATGATTCTAATCTTCCTAAGAGGGCAGTAATAGTTGTAGCATCAAAAAAACCAAGAGATGGAGATTTAGTTTTAGCATATGATAGTGATAATAAATTTATTTTGCGAAATTATAGACTTATAAAAGATAAAGAAATCTTGGTTTCTTCAGTACAAGAGTTTCATGGTAAAAATGTAGATTTATCTCTAAAGAAGTTTAGAATATATGGAAAAGTAATATATTTCCAAGAATATCATGTTTAATACTGTGTTAATCAGTTAATGTTATATTAATCCTACACTAAGGATTATTATGATCATTTTACCTAATAAATATATACCTGAGATGTTATCTATTGGGTCCCTATCACCCGATTTTAATTTGGCATCTAGTAATGGGAATTTTAGAGGTATCTATTATTATAGAGGAAGTTTCATTGTTCTTTATTTTTATCCGAATGATAATATAAATAGGTCAGTTAGTGAAATGAAATTATTTCGTGATAAATATAAATTTTTCAGAGACCGCAATATTATACTGTTTGTTATAAGTGAGGATATGAATAATACAATAGTGAAATTTTCTTTAAAGTATGCCATACCTTTTCCTATTTTATCTGATGATAATAGGAAGGTAGCCTCAAAGTATAAAGTATTAAATAAGGATAATAAAGTTATAAGGACTACATTTTTGGTAAATAAGGACAGTAAGATTCTAAATATATGGAGAGATAAGAAGCTAAAGAATTATTATGAGGAAATATTTATTGAGGTAGAAAAAAATACATAAAATTTGTTTTAGGACCTATTTAGGGATATAATCAACACATGGAGACGCTGAGTGTCAGTACTCTGCCTCATTTAAAAGATAAATTTTCTTTAGAAACAAAGAATGCTTTATCTCGGGGATCCCTTTTGTTATGTGAATTTGAAGAGAATAGGTTTAGAAATATCATTAAGAATGTTAGTGATATACATAAATATAATGGGGAACTTGGAGAAGGTAAGGTTGATATAGGAAGTTTAGTTAGGGTTCATAATCTAGCCGATGCTTCAGATATAATACATTATCTTATCTTGTCAGAGATCGCATGGAAATATGTTTATGATAAGAGGAAAGGATCTTTTAATAATCCTTTTATTGGTGAAATATTAGTAATTCGTTATAGTACACCTCCTGGAAGTAACATGCTAGGTCTCTCATCAGGTGAAAAATTTCCACTAGTTGATAGGCAATATATAATAGATGAAATTCTTCCATATGATTCCTCTTGTGGTGATGATTTAGGTGTAGTTGATACTAGTTCACAAAAGCTGGAGATTCCATCGGAGTAGATAAAGCTACGCCAGATGGGTCATTTAACATATTTGCCCCTATACCTGCTTGCCCAGTGATACCATATTGCCATAAAATTTGTTTTGTTTTTGGATCTAACACAAATACTCTGTCATTATGATCATCAACTACTAGATAGTTACCATTTGGTAATAGTTGTGTAGAGGATGGATGATTTAGAGTATTTATACCAGTTGGTTGATATGTCCACACCACCTGTCCTTGTTTTGTGAGTTCCTGTATCTTTCCAGGTGATACCCAATCTGTGGATATCAGATTTCCATTTGGGAGAGGTACCACGTCTGAAGGATAAGACTGAGGTATGTTTACTTGCCACAATATCTGTCTTGTCTTTACACTAACATCTATTGCCATATGGTTGCCAATGTTTGTAATAAGAATACTTCCTCCAGGAAGTGGCATAGCATCATTAGGAGCATTTAGATATCCTGCGGCATTAGACCTTATTCCTGTATGACCATATTGCCATACTATCTGACCTAACCTATTTACGGCTATAACCCTCATATTTACATCATCTGTTATTAGAGTATTTCCCCCAGGTATTCTAAATGAATCATCTACATATTGACCTAGATATCCATTTGCAGAACCGGGTACACCAAGGTGACCATAACTCCATACTATTTGGTTAGTTTTAGTATTTATCTCCACTACTTTACTATAATCTTCTTCATTTACAATAATTCTGTTAGGTTTATAAACCTGTACGTCATCAGGATCCTTTATGTTATCCATCTGCCAAATAATTTGTTTCTGGGGATTAACTTCTATAATCCTATTATTTTTAGAGTCACATATATAAATATTCTGTCCTAATGGCCCAGCTACTACAGTTTTTATAGGAGCCTTTTTAATAGGAGTTTTATGCACAATTATTTTTTTAGTAGCTATATGAGTACTATCTTGTATGTGTTTTACATAAATTAGTATACCAATAAAAAGGATTATCAATAATATAGGGAAGATAAATTTTGTTTTATTGTAAGAAATTTTACTCATATTTTTTATATGACCTCAGTATATATTATAGCGTTAGAAATTAATATATCCAATATATGATGTTGTGATTTTTATTAATTAGATTTAGTATATGTTATATTATAATCTTATTGTATGGATAATATTGAAGATATTCTTGGAGATTATACTAAATTTCTAGATAATATATTTGGAAATTTGGATAGGTTCCAAATTAATGTATCTAACTATTATATGGACCATATATGCTATAGAGTTAGTACATTTTCATTATATGAAGAAAAGAAAATATCCTTATCAGAGATTGCAGAATTATTATTGGAAAATGAAGTAGGTGGCAGACTAATATCAAAATTTAAATTATTTCATCCTTTAATATATAGAGATAGGGAAATATCAATTATAGAACTCCCTTCACCGAAAGAAGGAACGTCATATGAAGATGGTTTAGAACATGTAGAATTTGTTATTAATATGTCTTTAGTAGATTTCAGGTCTTTATATAGTAATATTGATTTTAATTTAGAAGGTCAAAGTAAGAATTTTAATGCTGATGTTGCTGTCACTTTTGGTAAATATACTGCAAAATTTCACGAACAGAGCTTAGAAGAGGTAGTCAGGATAGAGAAGCAAAAACTGCTGTGACTGATGGCATTTTTTTATAACATAATAGAACATAGTACCAGTAGAAATGTTGTAATTGATAAATATCAATGAGTAATTTTGATAACTTTAACAAGGAATATAAGCCATGTTGTTTTAGTTGAGGCTTTTTTCCTACTTATATGTATGACTTCAAATCCATTTTGTTTGAGTAAATCTGTGAATTCTTGTTTTTCATAAAATGAAAAGAATCTCTGGCTTGTATATCCAGATTTCATTTTCTCTTCAATCATTTTTTCACCAGTTCCTTGTTTGATTGAAATTAGTCCTATTCCACCAGTTTTCATCACTCTGTATATACTCTTTAAGACTATCCCTATTTTTTCTTTTGGTATATGTAAAAGTGATGCAGAAGCCAAAAATCCATCAAAATTATTATCTGGGAATTTGATATTATACATACTTTGATTTAAAAATACGGCAGAAGGGTTTGTTTTTTTTGCTTCTTTTATTAATCCACGTGATATATCTATTCCTACATAATCATAGGTATTAGACAATTCCAAAGAATCTCTACCTCCGCCTGAACCGACATCTATTATTTTTTTAGCTGGAGGTAGGAGTAATTTGAAGGCTAGCATATCTTTTAGGAGAAAAGTTCGAGAAGAATGGTTCTTGCTCCATTCGCGTGCTATTTTGTTATATGTTAGTAAGGTAGTTTTTTCTTGAGGACTAAGGTACATACATTATTGTACTATAAAACTGGTATAAAAAAAAATTGATATTTATTGAGTGTTTAAGAAGTATAGAAAATAAATAACTTAAATTAATCCAAATTTTTGCTTTCTGAGCTTTTTGGCATCATCTTGGAGTTCAGTAATATTAAATATTGCAATTTCACTGAGAGTTCCACTAATCTGTTTTGCAATATTTTCACGGGTTCTATGCATATTAATTCCTTGTATTTTAAGATTTCCTTGCTCAATAATTATATTCTCTAATAGGTTTAGGTTGTTAGTTTCATGTAATTCTAGAATATGCTTATATATCTTTGTATCATCCATTGAAAGAAATAATGTTTCATTAAATATGTGACAAGCCATATAATATACTTTAACAACCCTTATGCTGTCACAAAAAATTATAATTTTATTAGGATTGACACCTTTTTGATCTAATAACTCCTTTGTATATAAGAGATTTTCATTTGTTGATAATGATTTTTCTTCATACAATAATTTATTTTTCAGAGCATTATTTCTAGATAACAAATATTCCCCCATAGATTTTGCTTCTGACAGATCTGGGGAGTGTGGGTTTGATATTCCTCCAGCAGTAATGATAATGTCAGGAATATTTTTTGATATAGCATCTAAGTATGTATTTAGATAATCTTTATATATCTTATCTTTGGATGTAAATATTCCATACCCTAAAATAATATTTATTAACATAATAAAGATTATATGGTATATATTCCAATAAATATATAGATCTCTGACTAGGAAGTGATATGCCTTACTTCAAACTATTTCTAGATTGGATTACAAAACTAATAAAATCTTTGTGACTAGTAAACTTTTTAAGTTCTCTAGTTCCATATTCCTGTAATCCATCAGCAATATATCTTTCAGCATATCTAGAAGCTTGATATGTCGTAATGATCTTATCTTCAATATTCTTTATAAGTAGATATTTTATGAAAGTAGAAGTTTGTATATCAAATTCAGTTGCTTTTGAATCATAATAATCTTTTATCTTTTTTGGTAATGTATTCATACTATTCCCTATAATAGTCTGGTTCTTCATAATAATATGATTGTTCTATGCCTTTCATAAACACTTCACGGTCATTTATTTTGTCAGTTAATGCATTACGCAATAGCTCACGCAACTCTGTAGTCTTAACGTGGCTGCGTATCATAGTCTCTAGATAATCACTTTTATTTATACTTGCCCAATCTATACATTTACCCAAACACTTTTTTAAAATCAAGTCTAACCAAATGCGTGTACTGCGTCCGTTTCCTTCCATGAATGGATGTGCAATATTTATCTCTGCATATTTTTCAATAATTTCTTCAAAGGTTGTTTCTGGCATTTTTTCTATGTGTTTCAAGACATCTTTCAGATATAATGAATTAGCAAAACGAAAACTATCCTTACTAATATTTGATTTACGAATTTTTCCAGCAAAGTCATATAGACCTCCAAAAAGATACTGGTGAATTTGTTGTAAGCCCTTTGTTGTTCCAACTTCAAAAGATGATAATTCTGGTCTACCAAAAAGTTTTATCGCTCGTTGTTTGCTTAGTTCATCGATGTTTTGCATATCTATGATTATATCATAAACTACTAGATCTTCTTGGGATATTCATCTCCGCTGGTACTCGGTCTGGCTCTCCAAACAGACCTTAAACCCTAAAGGAATCTAATCTACCTTAGATAGATCCTCGCTTTTACCAACTGGCGGAGAGGGTGAGATTCGAACTCACGAAGAGCTTTCACCCTTGACAGTTTTCAAGACTGTTGCCTTAAACCACTCGGCCACCTCTCCATAGGATTTGAATTTGATAGATAGATCCTTAGTTTTAGATTCGGAGAGAGAGAGATTCGAACTCTCGCGAACCTTTCGATTCCTAAGGGTTTAGCAAACCCTCCCCTTCAGCCGCTTGGGTACCTCTCCTTGATACAAATCCTTATTTTTGAAGTATATCAAAAAATACTTTTATATAAAAGGTTTTAACTGTATAATCTAAGATATGAAATTGATGACTAAAAAATCAATAATTTTTTTTATAGTGCTTATTGTTTATCTTGCAATAATTACATATATTTTCCTCTTACATTTTCCTGCAATACGAAATAGTATACAATTCTCTTCTAATTATCCATTCAAAGACTCTACTCTTATATCTTTTGAAAAATATTTAAACCCATCATCCTCTAATATAAATAAAACTAATATAGTAAAAAATAGCAGTTATGAGGTATTAAATTTTAGCATAAATGATTCATTTTCATCCTTTGAAAATATAGTTCTTCCATACTATATGGGGAGGGGGTTTAAATATTATATATTTAAAAATAAGATAAATTTTACTAAAGGCCCTTATTTAATAACATACAAAGGAGATGTAAATAATATTTCAGGATCTTTATTTGTACCTCAAAAAGTATCAAGCAATTATAAAAATTTTGAATCATTATTTACGCCTATATCCTTTAAAAGTGGAGGTTCATATCCATTTACACAATCTCAGATGCAGAATGTACTTTCATCTTTGAATATATCCAGTGTTAGTCCAATTACAGAAACTGGGTTTACATATTATACTGCAAATTTATCCAATGTTGCTAAATTTAGGTTTAATAAACCAATAGAGATGATTACAGGAAAAGCAATTCTATGGACACAAAATCAAACACAAATTACTAACATACTTCACTCTTATATGAATGAATTTACAAATTGGGGTTATTTTCCTTTCACAGTATATGGAGCAATAATAGATAACAATACTATATATTATCTTAAGTATGGTCTAGGTGCTGCAACAATAGAGATACAAATAAAGCCACAGTCTCAGTATTCAGTAGTTCTATATACAGCGGAAGTTACAGCCTCAGCCTCTGATAATTTCCTTTTGCAATTTCAACATTCTGGATGGAAGAGTGTTTTTAATTAGGTTAGTATCTAGATATATTATCTTTGATACTCGCATACCAATTATTTAGATCATCTATACATTCTTTATTTTTTGTTGAAATAGCTATTTCAGCTGTTTTAAAATATACTCCAAAAGGTGAGAAATTATGTGACCCAAAAAGTGCTGTACCATTATCATTCTCATCTATAAGTAGTAATTTAGCATGTACATATCTATCTTTGTTGTACATTACACTTAAGTTCTTTTTTGATAATGCAAACAATAAATGATCTATCTTGTTGGCAAATTTTTGACTGGCGAGTCTTTTGTCATAAGTAATAATACTTACGTCTACAGACCTTTTAGCAGCTTCATTTAAGGCTTTTAAAATGTCAAAATTTGGAAGAAATTGTGATATATATCTTATACTTGATTTTGAAGATTTGATGCTTTCTAAAGCTTTTTTATATATTATGGAGTTTCCAAATGTACCAACATCTACAAGTAAAGAAGAATCAGCTGATATTGGTATTTCGCTGTTGTTATATAAAGTATGATTGTTAGTAAATATTTTAAGTATTGTATCCTTTAACATAAGGTTATTACTCTCAGCCATAAAATCCACATTCTTGAAAGACCTTTGAGATATATTCATTCCTCCGATAAATACACAATCATCAATGAGGATAAATTTCATATGATTCCTTCCTATGTAGGGTATATATTCACTAATTTTGTATTTAGGTTTATTTATATAGATAATTTGTATATCTGCATCTAAAAGTTTTTGAATGTAAGTATTATTTTCTTTTTTTATACTTTCTATAGTATTTTTCCTAGATCTTAAAAGTAGAGGATATTTGTTCATATGGGATGAAGTATACATCCTAGAGTACCAATCTATATTAATCCTAACATCCACTCCTTTCTTTTTGGCATTTATAAGCTCATCAATAATGGATGATATATCTTCAGTAAACTCTATGGCCATAGCTTGGATATATATTCTAGATTGGGCTTTTTTAATTTTAGCAATTAATGCTTGTTTGTATGTATCAGATTTTACGATTTTAAACATATATATTTGATTGTAGTATCCATTCTACAAATACTTTTTTAAAATAGCAATAGACCAGTAATTTTAGATCATACGTATAATTAATTTCCTTACCTCTTCTATCATGATAAGGAGGAATATGACGAAAATATAGTAAAAAATTATATCCGTTTTTAGTGGGTAAGTATGCAGTATTGCGTTAAAAAAAGGTAAGAATATGAATAGAGATTGGAATAGTATTATAGTAAAAATTCCTATAAATATTTTTGAGTAACTTAATAATTTAAATGAAAATATAGAATATTTATATGATCTTGACGAAAGGAAATTTCCAATTTGAGCAAAAACTAATGTTGAGTATGCAGCGGTTGTTGCCATGAAATAATTATTGTATGAGTGATATACAATATAGAAAATTATTACTGCAAGTATAGCGATGATAGTTCCGTTCATCAACACTGGCACTAATGTTTCTTTATCAAATAAATGGTTTTTCTTATTTCTTGGAGGCCTGTCCATTATATCTGGATCAGGGAGATCAGATGATAGAATTAATGAAGGTATAATGTTAACAATTAAATCTATTGTTAGTATTTGAAGAACGTACATAACTGGAGGAAATAAAAACAATGATCCAATAAATATTGTCATCATTTCTGCTATATCAATTGTTACAACAAATCGTATAAATTTTTTTATGTTGTCATATATTTGTCTTCCTTCAGATATAGCATATACAACTGACGAGAAACTATCATCAAGAAGTATCAAGTCAGCACTTTCTTTAGCTGCATCTGTGCCAGTTATGCCCATTGCAACTCCTATATCTGCGGCTTTCAGTGCAGGAGCATCATTAACCCCATCTCCTGTGACTGCAACTATATTCCCCTGATTCTGTAAAATTTTCACAATATTTAATTTCCCTATCGGCGTTGTTCTTGCAAATATAACATTTCCTTCTTTTAGTATATTTTCTAAATCTTGATGTGGCATATTTTTCATTTGAGTACCAGTTATGATGGTTGTATATGAATCTGCAATATTAATCATTTTTCCTATTGAAAGGGCAGTTTCAGGAGAGTCCCCAGTACACATTATTACTTTGATTCCAGCATTTTTCGCATCAAGTATGGCTTTATATACATCTTCTCTTGGTGGATCTTGTATGCCTGTGATGCCTATAAAAGTAAGATCATTCTCTATATCTTTTGGATCTAAATTTTCTATATCCCCAGTAATCTCTTTATAGGCAAATGCTATAACACGTAGAGTATTTTTTGAAAAATCCTTTTCTTTTGAAAAAAGCTCTTTTTTTAATTTTGGATTTAAAGCTATTTTTTTATCTAAGAATACAGTGTCTTTTGATATTTTCAATACATTTTCCATCGCTCCTTTTGTAAATACATAATTTTTATCTTCATATTTCACAATAACCGACATCATTTTTCTACGTGCATCAAAAGGAACCTCTTTGACTCTTATATATTGTTTCTTTAAATTAGTGAAATTTTTATCTATTTTTCCTGAAAAAGATAAAAGTGCTCCCTCAAGTGGATCTCCAACTACTGTATATTTATTTTTTGAGTGATCATAATTAATTTCTGAATTGTTACATAAAGTTGAGGATTTTAATAATAAGCTTAGTATATTGCTACTTTTCTTATTAGATAAATCTATTTTAATTTCTCCATCATATGAATATCCTACACCTGTAACATCTGCAAAATCTTGATTTTTGAATTCTTTGTTCTTATTAAGTAAGTTAATTCCAAAAAAGAATATTTTTTTTACTGTCATCTCGTTTTTTGTTAATGTGCCAGTTTTATCTGTTACAATCACATTACATGATCCTAGGGTTTCTGTAGAAGTTAATTTTTTTACGACGACATTCTTTTTTGCTAGTTTTTTGACTGCAAAAGCTAATGCTGCAGTAACTGTAGATGGTAGTCCTTCAGGTACAACACCAACAGCAAGTCCTAATGCTAGTATAAGGGTCGCATCAAAAGAGTTTTTGGCATAAAAGAAATTTATTGAGAATGCAATTATTGCAACGATAAGAGCTATAATTATAAGGTATTCACCAGCTAGGAATAATTCTTTCTGTAAAGGTGATTTATCTTTTTTTGTAATTTGAGCTGATTGTGCAATTTTACCAAACTCTGTATTCATACCAGTCCCAACAACAACAGCCTTTCCAGACCCAGATGATACACTGGTACCCATAAAAACAAGATTTGTAACATCAAATATGGAGAGTATCTTCTTATCATGCTCATCAACAGTTTTTGCTCTTGGTGCATTTTCTCCTGTTATTGAAGCTTCTTGACATTCAAGATAATTAGCTTCTATTAATCTACAATCAGCTGGTATATCTGTTCCTGCTTGTAATATAATAATATCTCCGGGAACAAGATCTATAGAATCTATAGTTTGTAATTTTGAATCTCTTATAACTTCTATTTTTTTAGGTATCATATTGGCCAATGCCTCCATAGTTTTTTCTGCTCTATACTCCTGTATAAACCCTGCTGTAGCATTAAATAGAATCAGTAAGAATAATATGTCTCCTATTATTGGTTGGCCCGTTAGATATCCAGCAACCATTGCTATAAAAAGAAGTAATGCTAGGAAATCTTTAAATTGAGAGAAAAATATTTTAAATATATTAAAATTAGATTTTTCTTGTAGTTTATTTTGTCCATGAACTTCAATTAATTTTTCTGCATCAACACTTGTAAGACCTTTATCTTTATCAGTTCTTAAAATTTTAATAACCTGATCTGTAGTTAAAGCGTATATAAATGTTTCCTCATCTAGTGTTTTTTGAAAAATAGATGGATACAACGATGTTTCGTAAAAATGCTTACTTTGAAAATTATTGAAACCATCTCTATTGGATTTAGGTACCTTCATATTTTTATATTAGAACTAAATTACGAATAGTGCAAAATATCTCTAGATTGAATTAGATAGTAATAAATAGTAATATTAGTTCAATGGAGGATAAAAAAGTAGAAAAAATTCAAGATTTAGAGAAACAATTGCAATCTTTGAAAGATGATATAAATAAAGGAGAAGATAAGAAAGATTTTGATAAAAAACCAAGAGAGATATTGTACACTTGGAAATCACCAGCAAGAGTATATGTTAATTGGGACAAACAAAAATTGTATACTGTTTTCCTGTGGCTTCTTGTTATTATAGTGTTACTTTTATTTATAAAAGAATATCTTACTATTGTAGTTGTTGTAGCCTTGGGGTTTGTTATGTATGTGATGGTTAGAATTCCTCCAAATATTATTGAACATACTATTACTAATAAAGAAATTATGTGGTTTGATAAAGATTACCAATATAAAGATTTAGTAAATTTTTGGTTTTCAAGTAGGGGAGAACAGACTATATTAAATATTGATACCAATTATAAAATTCCCGCAAGGTTAGTTCTTATAGTGGATACAGAGTCAAAGGATAAAATAAAAGAAATATTGTCAGAGTATCTGCCATATAAGGAATTTAAGAATAGACAATCTAGGTTTTCAAAGATGATTGATGGCACATATATACCTATTCAATAGTCAAAAATCTAGATTTCTGAATACAGGAAGGGCTTCTGTAGCTTAATCGGATAAAGCCCTAGATTGCGGATCTAGAGATTGCAGGTTCGAATCCTACCAGAAGCGAAAATTAGTAAAGTCATTGGGGAGAGGTGCTGGAGTGGTTTATCAGGCTGTTCTCGAAAAACAGCATTCTACAAAAATAGAATCGTGAGTTCGAATCTTACCCTCTCCGATGGATGTGAAGATCTAATACAAAAATTGATAAGCCAAGAAATAACCTTGATAAATGGATTCATTTTTTTAGTTTAAAGCTTTTATCCCATTTTCTCTTTTATTTTTTCAGATAAATATATCTTTATCAAGGATTGATATGGCACATCTTGTTTATGTGCGAGCAATTTTAAAGAATTTAATAATGATTCTGTGACTCTTATGGTAATAGTTTTTGTTGATGGCTTTAAATTTGTAAAATCACCCTTCACCTCTGCCATTGATCCAACATAATCAGTTGTGTCATGAGTACTCCAGAAATCTCTTTCCTCATCTTCATTTTTGAATTTTGGTATTTGTTTCATAATTCACCTCCTTTTGGATATAGATCATTTGTTTTATTTATATAATATGTTTTTTCTTTTTTACTCTGATCTCTAGCAGATATTACTCTTATCTTGTTCTCTCTAACCGTAAATATAATTGTTAAAAATCTTTTTTTATCAGTATATCCATATATGAAGAACCTATTTTCATATATAGAATGTTTTTGATTATATAAAACTATATATGGCTTATTAAAAAACACTTCCTCACATTCTTTTTTAATAACATTGTGCTTATCTTTATTTTTATGTACATTACCATCATCCCAATCAAATGCACTAAATTTAGATATATCAATAGTACCTTTCATGTATTTGATGGTACAATACTTGATAATATTTGTCAAGGTTTACCAATATTAATGATATAGGACTTTGAAGGAATTAGTATATAAATATATTATATGTAACAAAAGATTACATCTTATAGACAGCTATCAGCCTTGTGATCCAACCCGAAAATAGTTCGAAATAAGGCGCATTACCTCCGATTAGTAACATTAAAGTTAATTATCACCATCAATAAGTAGCTACAATTACCTACACCATTATGTAGTTTAGCCTTGGAAAATTTTCAAATTGGAATATGTTGAGAGTAAACTCTTGTCAAATGAGTATATTTCCATATTATTATCTATGGAAGTATTTGCGATGTATGCATCAGGAAAACTTATATTGTTTTTCTCTGAAAAATCTTTTAATGATTTTAAAACTATACCTTTTTCTTCTACTATAACATTGCTGTTAGATATAAGATTACTAAGTTGTTCTGTAATATCTGATTTATTAATTTTATAAATTTTGTATAAAACCCAAATAACTTCAGATATTATAAGTGGGGAAATATAGATTTGTACTTTATCTTCGGAAACTTTTCTAAATAGTGCACTGCTTTTTTCAAATTGACTATTATGATCCCTTACTAGAAACCTTAATATGATGTTTGCATCAACAATGATTACTTTCATCCCAGCTTCTTTTTAACAAAATCTTTTGCATAATCTTCAAATAATTGATCTTCTATTCTTTTATAATCTTTTACGGTCACATCACTTTTTAAAGATCCACCTAAATCCATAATAGAACCTTTAATAGGTATAACTCTAAGTTCTCTTCCATCTACTGTGATTAAAACTTTGTCTTTAATTTTTATACCTAAAAGATCACGTATCTTTTTTGATACTGTTATTTGACCATTTGTATTAACTTGAGATAATCCTAACATGACATATATTATATCATATTATTAAAATAAAACAATATTAATAAAAAAACAAATATTAATAAAATAGTAAAACAATATTTATTGTACTTGAGATCTTCAAATGTGATTATTATTATGGAAGGATAACTTATACCTATCACAGGTTGTAAAAGGGAAAAAAAGTATGTGTAGGGATTAAACAAATAGTCTTCTAGTATTCTAAAAATGTTAGGAAGTAGCTTTATTATTTGATATTTTTACCAATTTTATTATAAAACAATAAATATATTGTTGTAGATATAAATACAATGAATATACTTGCTGCAACGTCTAAAGGATGATGTGCTGCTACAAATATTCTTGCAATACAAACTAAAATCGTAAGGATTAACAATATTAATCCAGCCTTTCTAGAATATAAATACATGGTAGCAGTTATTGCAGTAGTTAAAAGTGCATGATCTGAAGGAAATCCGTTTCCAGTAGATACTGGGACTAATGGTTTTAATCCATATTCCATATAAGGTCTAAGGTCAAAATAAAAATGCATAACTATCCTTGATATAATAAAAGCTAGTATGCCTATAAAAAGGAATGAAAAACCAATGGTAAAGATTTTATTTTTTTCATTCATTAAAGTCCAGAAAAATGCGATTATACAAATAACTGCAAAAAGCAAAAATGCAGAAAATTCCATAATGGGGTTTAAAAATAGATAATGATGAATGGATATATTAAATATAAGGAAGAATAAGCTTTTATTTATACTAGGGTTTAGTGATATTAAAAAAATTATTATACCAAATATAAAAAAGTATAATATCGGATTATTTAATTTAAAGATAGTTTCTGGTTCATTCTTGAGAAACTCTTTTGGTGTTAAACTCTTTTTCAATTTTTTAAAATCTAGATTTTTCTCACTCATAGTTATTATGTTACCAAAAAATCATTATGTTTTCAAAATATATTAATTATAGATATTTTTTTGTTAATATATAGTTTATGGAGAAACAAATTATAGTTAATGGAACAATTATTGATTATTTTCTTAAAAGAAACAAGAGAGCAAAAAGAATCATTGTATATATAAAAAAAGGTGGGTTAGTATTTGTCACAATTCCATATTTTGTAAAAGAGGGTACAGAGGAAGAATTTCTAAAGAGGAAATATAAATGGATTATTAAAACAAAGGGCAAATATAAAAGAGAAGAATTTACAAAAGATGGGATACATTTAGATGATACTGTTATAAATTACAGAAAAGAAGCGTTAAATCTCGTAAATATGAGGATTAAATATTTTAACAGTTTTTATAATTTCAAATTTAAAAATATCAGAATCAAAAATCAGGAGTCTAGGTGGGGTAGTTGTTCAACACTGGGAAATTTGAATTTTAATTGGAAAATAGTTCTTTTACCGCAATCTCTGTCTGACTATATTATAGTACATGAACTTTGTCATCTAAAAGAGATGAATCATCAGGATAAATTTTGGAATCTTGTTAGTCTTACTATTCCAGAATATAAAAAATTGAAGAGAGATCTTATCTCTAGAAAATTACTTTAGATACAGTATTTAATGTTTATTTAATTATTATTTGTATCAATTTTTACCATAATTATGTAAATATATTGTAGTGGCAATATAAATAGGATTTTACAAATTTTTACTGATATGATATATTTATAGCATCTTAATGTAGTTGCAATATACATATTTTGTATGTATAATTGCCTTGGATTAAATCCTTAGATCCAGTTATATATAAGGTTCTTGGATTTAGAATTTATTTATTTTAGTCAAAAATTATTATGGTAGCAGCATTTGATAGATCAAAACCACACAAAAACGTTGGAACTATTGGTCACGTTGATCATGGAAAAACAACATTAACGGCAGCAATACTTAGAGTACTTGCAGCAGCTGGATTTGCAGCACAAAATAAAGGAGTAGATGCTTTAGATAAGGCTCCAGAGTCAAGAGCAAGAGGTATTACTATTGCTACGGCTCATACAGAATATGAAACAGCTAAATTTCATTATGCACATGTTGATTGTCCAGGACATGCTGATTATGTAAAAAACATGATTACCGGAGCTGCTCAAATGGATGGAGCTATATTAGTTGTTTCTGCAACTGATGGTCCTATGCCTCAAACTAGGGAGCATATACTTTTAGCTCGTCAAGTTGGGGTTCCAAAAATGGTAGTATTTCTAAATAAGGTAGATATGGTAGATGATCCAGAACTTGTTGATCTTGTCGAAATGGAAGTTAGAGAACTTCTTTCAAAATATGAATTTAATGGAGATGAAACTCCTGTAGTCAGAGGAAGCGCTTTAAAAGCTTTAGAATGTGGTTGTGGAAAAGAGGATTGTCAGTGGTGTGGACCTGTACTTACTTTAATGAATAATGTAGATGACTATATTCCTTTACCAGAAAGAGAAATTGATAAACCATTTTTAATGCCAGTTGAAGATGTATTTCTAATTGAAGGAAGAGGTACTGTAGCAACAGGAAGGGTTGAGAGAGGTATTTTAAAAGCTGGTGATGCAGCTGATATAGTTGGATTAACAGAAAAAGTTAGAAATACTGTTGTAACTGGTATTGAAATGTTTAATAAATCTTTGGACCAAGCTCAAGCAGGAGACAATGTAGGATTACTTTTGAGAGGATATAAGAGAGAAGAGATACAAAGAGGTGAAGTTATAGCTAAACCAGGGTCAGTAACACCTCATACAGAATTTGAGTCAGAGGTTTATATACTAACAAAAGAAGAGGGAGGAAGACATTCTCCTTTCGTATCAGGATACAGACCACAGTTCTATATAAGAACTACGGATGTAACAGGAGAAATTCAATTACCTGAAGGTGTTGAAGTTGCACTGCCTGGTGATAACATAAAAATGACAGTACGTTTAATAGTTCCTGTAGCTATAGAGGAAGGTGTAAGATTTGCAATAAGAGAAGGTGGAAGAACAGTTGGAGCTGGAATTATAACAAAAGTTGTGAAATAAATTTTATTTGCTCTTTAAAGTCATGGATAATAACAAGATACGAGTAAAATTGAAGGGTTTTGATGTCCAGATTTTAGATAAATCTGCTCAAAAAATCATTGATGCAGCAGTATCTTCTGGAGCTAAAGCTTCAGGTCCTATTCCTCTACCTACAAAGATAAAAAAGTATACAGTAAATACATCTCCTCATGTTGACAAAAGGTCTATGGAAAGTTTTGAGATGAGGATCCATAAGAGATTGATAGATATATTACAGCCAACTGGGAAGACAATTGATATACTTACCCACCTGCAGTTACCTGTAGGTGTTGGTATTGAAATAAAATAAGATATTTAAGTTTATATAGAAAGTCAATCCTTTCTATTTTTTTTGATTATGAGAACTATATTGGGTATTAAAAAAGATATGACTCAAACATTTGGGGAAAATGGGACAGTTTACCCCGTTACTCTTATTGACACATCAAAATGTGTTGTTTGTGGATTCAAAAAAAACGATAAAGATGGGTATGATTCTGTTATCTTGGGGTTACTAGATAAAAAAAATCCTAAAAAACCAGAAATAGGTAAGTTTAAAAATTTAAAAGTCTTAAAAGTTCCAAAATATATAAAAGAAGTTGGCAAGATAGATGATGTACAGTATGGGGATAAGATACTAAGTTCAATTTTTAATGTTGGAGAAAAAGTAGAAGTATATGGTACTACTAAGGGAAAAGGATTTGCTGGTGTTGTTAAAAGATGGGGATTTCACGGAGGGCCTAAAACTCATGGACAATCTGATAAAGAAAGGCATCCAGGGTCTATTGGGTCAGGAACAACTCCAGGTAATGTCAAGAAAGGAAAAAAAATGGGTGGGCGTATGGGTCAAGAAAAAGTTACTGTAAAGGGATTAGAAATTATTGACATAAAGGATGACATAATCGTCCTTAAAGGGGCAGTTCCTGGAGCTAAGAATAATTTAATTGTTATAAAGGCTGAATAATGAAGATAGATATATATTCTCAGAATGGAGAAAAAAATACAAAAAAGATAGAATTAAATGATAATGTTTTTAATGTACCGATAAATAGGTATCTTATAGATCAATATATATATGTACATCTTCAAAATACTCGACAAGGAACCAGGTCCACAAAAGGTAGATCAGATATAGCTGGAACAACAAAAAAGTTATGGGCTAATAATAAAATTGGGAGAGCTAGAGCAGGGGCTAAAAAATCTAATATACAAAGATCTGGGGGAGTTTCTCATGGCCCAAAGCCAAAATTTTTCAAATTATCAATGCCTAAAAAAATGAGAAGGGCAGCCTTATACTCATCATTAAGTCTAAAGGCATCTGAGGGATCAGTAATGGTGCTAGATCAGATAAAATTTGCAAAAAAACCACTTACTTCACAAGCAGTGTCAATTTTAGAAAAATTAAATATTGCTGGTACAAAAACTTTAATTGTAGCAAATGTCAATTCTTCAGATATAAAAGGGGCTTTTTCAAACATACAAAAAATAAAAGTATTAAAAGCTGATTTTCTTAACGCATATGATGTTGAAAATACAAGGAAACTTTTATTTATACAGGATTCAATTGATAGTATTCCTGGATATTCACTAAAAACAAAAATTTCTAAATCTGTAAACTTGAAAACTGAAGATGTGAAACATCTAGATACAAAAAAGCAGAATGTGAAATCTAGTCATAAAGGGACATCTAAATCTAATAGATCTAAAGTAGTTAATACTAAATCTGTACAATCAAAGGTGAAGAAAACAATAGTTAAGGAACCTAGGGTTAAAAAATCAATAATTACAAAACCTGTTGCTAAAAAACCATTAATTAAAAAAACTAAAGCAGTAAAGTCTGTTAAAACTAAAGAATCTGCATCTAGAAAATCTAGGTCTGTAGATACTAATTCTAAAAAAGTAAATAGGAAATTAAAATAAATGAAAACAGCTGATGTATTAAAACAACCTATAATTTCAGAGAAGATACTTAGAATATCTACAAATGCTTCTGGTGGATGGTATGGATTCAAGATTTCAATGCTTGCTAACAAAAAAGGTGTAAAGGCTGCAGTGGAGAAAGCCTTTTCTGTAGAAGTTGCTGAGATTAGGTTACTTAGAGAAAAAGGTAAGAAAATTAGAGATATAAACAAAAAAAGGTACATTGTAAAAAATAAAAGAACTGATACAAAAAAAGCATATGTAAAATTAAAACCAGGTTTTAGTATTAACTTACTTGGAGAGGATAAAGAAGAGGAAAAGAAAAAAAAGTCTAAATCAAAGGCCAAGAATTTAAAGAGTGCAACAAGCCAAAATAAAAATATAAAGAGTTTAGAATCAAATGATACAGGTACGAAAGAGGAGAATGTGCTAAAATCCAAAGAGAAAGTTGCAAAGTCTAAAGATTCAAGACCTATTAGTATTGCAAGAACTCTTTTAAGAAGGAGAGGTATAGATAAAAAAACTGATACAAAGATGAATGAAAGAAAAGGAGCTTCAAGATGAAGAAAAATAAAAATAAAAATTTGAAAACATATAATCCAGTAACTGCGTCTTTAAGGCACACAGTACTAGTGTCCAAAGATGGTTTGAGAAAAAATAAGCCATTAAAATCACTACTTGTAAAATATAAAAGTAAAGCAGGTAGGAATTCTAGAGGTGTTATTACAGTACGTCATCAAGGAGGTGGAGTTAAACAGAGATACAGAATGATAGATTTTAAGAGAGAAAAATATGGAATTCCAGCTTATGTAAAATCCATAGAATATGACCCTATAAGGACTGCCAGAATTGCACTTTTACACTATACAGACGGTGAGAAAAGGTATATAATTGCACCTGTAGGATTATCCCTTGGTGATAAGATTGAATCTGGAGAGAATGCTGAAGTTAAGGTGGGTAATGCTCTGCCAATAAAAAAGATTCCAATAGGATCTGAGATATATAATATAGAAATAACCTCAGGACATGGAGGTATTTTAGTAAGATCTGCAGGGGTATTTGCAAAATTACAATCTATAGAAGAAAACAATCTTGCTCTTTTAAAACTTCCTTCAGGTGAAGTAAGGTATGTAAGTTCAGATAATTTTGCAACTATAGGAAGGGTTGGTAATACAGACCATGCAAATCAGAAACTTGGGAAAGCTGGTAGAACAAGATACTTAGGAATTAGACCTTCAGTTAGAGGTATGGCGATGCATGCTAAACAGCATCCTCATGGAGGAGGAGAAGGTAAAGGTCAAGTTGGTGGAATATCTAAAGATATTTGGGGCCATAGACGTGGAACCAAAACAAGAAAAAATAAATTAACTGATAAATATATATTAATTAAAAGAACAGGACAAAGAGTAAAAAAATAATATGTCTAGATCAAGTAAGAAAGGTCCTTATGTGGACGAAAAGTTATTAAAAAAGGTTATATTACAAAAGACATCTGGAGATAGGAAGCCTATAAAAACATGGGCTCGTCGTTCATCAATATCTCCTGAGATGGTTGGCCTTACAATTGCAGTACATAATGGAAAACATCATATTCCTGTTTTAATTAATGAGGCAATGGTGGGGCATAAACTTGGTGAATTTGCTTTAACAAGACTGTTTAGAGGACATAGTAGGAAAGGTAAGATTGCTCAAAACCAAGGAAGTATAGGTAGGGTTGAAAGTTAATTATGAATAATAATATAGAAAATAAAGTTATGGATAGTAAAGAAGTCATTGCAAGTGTTAAAAATATAAAAGGGTCTGCAGGAAAGACACGTAGAGTAGCAAGATTATTAAAGGGTTTATCCCCTGATGTTGCTGTATCAACTCTTTCATTTTTGAATTATAGAAATGCAGATGTACTTAAAAAGGTTATAAAAACAGCTATAAATAATGCGGACAAAAAGAATTTGGGAAAGCCTTATATGATAAAAGAGATTAGGATAGATGAAGGACAAACATTGAAAAGATATAGATATCTATCAAAGGGGAGTGTTGCTATGATACATAAACGTACTTGTAATATTTTAGTTAAACTTAGGGGTAATTAAATATGGGACATAAGATACACCCAGTAGGATTTAGACTGGGAATCAATAAAAATTATAAATCCTTATGGTATGCAGAAGGGGATATATATAAGAATCAGCTACATGAGGATCTTAGAGTCAGGAAATATTTGAAGGCAACATTAAAACTGGCTGGGGTAGGTGATATTGTCATAAAAAGATCTGTAAATAATATTATTATAGATATTTCGGTATCAAGGCCTGGTGTTGTGATAGGTAGGGGTGGAAAGGGCCTTGAAGATTTAAAGAAAATATTGGATAAGATGCTCAATTCTAATGTACATCTTGAGGTACATGATATAAAGAAACCTGATTTAAATGCTATGCTTGTAGCTCAAAATGTTACAGATGGAATTTATAAAAGAGTGTCGCCTAAATTTCTTATGGATAGGGAGATTGTAAAGATAAAAGAAGCAGGGGCAAAAGGTGCTAAAATTTGGGTTTCAGGTCGAGTTGGAGGATCTGAAATACATAGGACAGATAAAAGAAACTTTGGTTCTGTTCCTCTACATACACTAAGAGCTGATATAGATTATGCGGATAGCTACATAAAAACTAATAGTTATGGTGTGATAGGAGTAAAGGTTTGGATATATAAAGGTGAGAAAAATTATATAGATGAAGTAGTATAAAATAATTATGTTAATGCAACCAAGAAGACAAAAATATAGAAGAACATTTAGAGCTAAAATTGACATGGTGGCTTCAAATGGAACAAAACTCAGTTTTGGTGATTATGGTATTAGAGCAATGGAACCTTCTTTAATTTCTGCAAAACAAATAGAAGCAGCAAGAAAGAAGATTACTCACTATACAAAAAGATCAGGAAAAGTATGGGTTAGAATGTTCCCTTATCATCCAAGAACAGAAAAGGCTGCAGGTGTTAAAATGGGTGGAGGAAAAGGAAGTGTGTCAGGTTTTGCATCACCAATTAGGGCAGGAAGAATACTTTTTGAGATAGTTGGAGTGTCTGAAGACACTGCAAAGGAAGCATTTAGACTTGCAGGATATAAATTGCCATGTAAAGTGAAATTTGTGAGGAAAGAAGATGAATTTTAACTTATAGAAGACTCTGAGTTTAATTATGGATATACAACAAATAAGAAAAATAAGTACAAATGATATATATAAGCAATTAAAAAAGCTTAACGATGAAATGCTTAAAAAAAGGATGGATGTTAGGATGCAAATATTGTACAAATCATCAAGTGAGAATATTAATGTTTCTGAACTTACTAAAATGAAGAAGGAAATTGCTAGATTTAAAACTGTTTTAACAGAAAAGAAATATTTAGAAAAATTAGGTGATAGAGGTCCAAGACATCAAAGTCTACAGGCTCAAGATCCAGAGGAAAAACAAAATGGAAAATAAGAAGATAGAAAAAATAGTAAAAACTAAGAAAAAGGTCGCACCTTCAAAAAAGGCAAAAATGGTACCCTCAAAAGAGGCTATAGTGAAAAAACCTGTATTGAAAACAGCTAAAAAAGTTACGTTAAAAGAAAAATCAAAGGTTGTGTCTTCAAACAGTACTGTGCCCAACAATAAGGTTATAAAACCTAAAGAATCTAAATCCAAGGTTAATAAACCTCTGAAAGGAATTGTTTTACTCCCTCAAGTTAATGGGAGTAAGTGTGTGAGGGTAAGAGTACTAAAATATGTTCCTCACCCTTTATATAAGAAGTTAATAAAAAAGACGAAAATATATTTAGTTGCATGTGAAATTGATGATGTGTTAAATATTGGCGATGAGATTTCATTTATAAAAACGAGGCCTATTTCCAAAAGAATAAGTTTTAAATATGTTAAAGATTTAGGAGTCAAATAATTATGTTACAAGACGAATCAAGAATAAAATGTATAGATAATACTGGAGCAAAGGAATTAAAAGTCCTGGGATCTTTAGGTGTATCATTTAGAAGATTTTCAAGAGTGGGAGATAGGGTCAAATGTACTGTTTTAAAAGCTTCTCCAGGAGGTCAAGTTAGTGCACATGATATGGTAACGGCTGTAATTGTTAGATCACGTAAAGAAGTAAGAAGAAAGGATGGCTCATATATAAGATTTGATGATAATGCTGCAGTAATAATAGATCCAAAGAGTGGAGATCCACGAGGAACAGCCATTTTTGGTCCAGTAGCAAGAGAACTTAGAGATAGAGGTTTTAATAAATTAGTTAGTTTAGCAGATGAGGTATTATGAAAATAAGAAAAGGTGATTCAGTACAATTATTGAGTGGAAATAAGAAAGGTAATATTTCTAAGGTATCAAAGGTATTGCCAGCCAGAAATAGGATTTTTGTTGATGGCGTTGGTCTATACAAAAAAGCAGTAAAAGGATCGGGTATGGTAGACAGACAAAAAGCTATAGACGTATCTATAGTTAAGCTAATTTGTCCTAAATGTACTAAACCTACGAGGGTAGGAATTACGATTAATGAAAAAGGGGTAAAAGAAAGAAGTTGTAAGAAATGTAACAGTATAATATGAATAGTTTACTATGAATAGTTTAAAAGAGAAATACAATAAAAAGTTAAGAGCAGATAT